>CAZCNI010000167.1:0-5428 GCA_964499765.1 uncultured Polyangiaceae bacterium | reverse complement strand
ATCGCGATCTTTGGACGGACATGGCGGTTGGTTGCCCCCGCACTGCAGTGAATTCAAATGACTGCTCTTGTTCAGAGCAACCGTGCCCGCCGTGCCCCAGACCAGTAACCCAGCACCACCAAGCCCAAAGCTCGCCCATGCTGCTTTGCGCATTGTCGAGGTTGATTGGACTTCGGTACGTACGTTGCTCGACTTTGTCAGCGGCGGCGCGACAAAAGTAAACGCCAACTCACGGAACTGGCCTTCCGAAACCGATATCCACTGGCTCTGCTGTTGCGTGCCAAAGCTTGCCGTAACTTGATGCGAACCAGGATCCACTAGCCACCCTGACTTGTAGACCTCGGCGGGTAGCTGCGCGCCATCGACCTTCACGTTCATGGCAGAGGCGGCTACGCCCGACACTCGAAAGACAAGTTTTGGGACGCGCGGTACCAGCAGTCGCCCCTCGGCTTGAGCATCAGTACGCGCACGGGCCTGCACTTGTGGATCACCAACGCCATCACTCAACCTGATTGCCTCGTCATAAAAGCGCAGGGCTGTAACGAAACGCCCAAGCCTGACGTTTGCCCGCGCTATGTGCACGGCCAATGCCGGTAGGTGAACGATGGCATAGGCTCGGGTATAGTTGTCGAGCGCCTCAGAGTAGTGGCCCAGCTTGAATTCCCTTAGCCCACCATCTGCCTTCTGATAAGCTTCGTCGATCGCAGCCTCGTCCTGGGCCCATGCGGTTTTGGGCACGCCGACCAGAGCCAGAATCACGAGAAAACGCAGCGCTTTCATCTACGGCTTTCCTTTGGTTTTCGTGACCCGATTGAAACCGAATTCACTCTCCACCGTCTCCTCTCGCACCGGACTCGACTGCGCCGCCACCGGCGGAAGTGGCGGCGGCTCGGTGAGACTTGGGGTTGGAGGATCGGAGGAACTCAGCGGGGGCACTTTCTCTATTCTGCGTACGCCAACAGATCCCCCAGTTACTCCACTCCTACTCGGAGCTACTCCGATACTTGCCGTACTCCCAGGCGGTAGAACAATCGGATTATTCACGGCCAGTTCAAGTGCGGCAGAGGTCACTGGGGTAGCGCTGACATCGACCGGCGCAGCACTCGGGAGCACTGACTTGGGTGATGCGGCCGTTGTTTGGATGACGTGCGGCTCAATGACCGCCGGACGAGAGTCCCCAGCACCAGAGAGACGCAGAACAGCCGCCACCAATGCTCCAAGGCCGAACAAGCCAGCTAAAATCAAGTACCGCAGACGACCGCGTCGCGGTGGCTGGTCCGCCACCAGAGACACGATGGACGCCGCGTGAGTCGTCGAATGTGACTCGCTGCGACACGAAACCGCGGTATCCACGTGATCATCGGCGGTATTCCCGCGATCACTGGAGCTCGAACACAGTGTCTCTGGCGGTGCCTCCCGCGATGCGGATATTGCAAGCGAGGGTCTTGCTTGCGTGATCCCGCAGATGCCACGGAGTGCGTCGGCAGCTTCGGCAATTGAATAGAAACGCTGCTGGGGATTGCGATGGACACAGTGAGCAAACCATTCATCGAAACCCAGGGGCACGAGCGCGATTTTCGAAGGAATCGGCAGCGGATCCGTGCAGATTGCGAGCAGCAGACTGGCGAGTGTTTCAGCCGTAAATGCGTGATACCCAGTCAGGCATTCGAAAGCGACGATTCCGAACGACCAGATGTCCGTGCGATGGTCCACGACGCCTCTGCCTGAAGCCTGTTCGGGGCTCATGTATTGCGGTGTCCCCATGATCGCCCCGGTAAGGGTTACAGGAGCGGCATGCATCTCAATTCGCGACGGTTTTGCGATGCCAAAGTCCACGAGCTTAACGACACACTCACCCGCGTCTTCCGATATGACTATGTTCCCCGGCTTGAGGTCACGATGAATGATGCCCATGCTGTGTGCCCAACCCACGGCACGTGCAACCTGCGATAGAATTAGGGCTGTTTCTTCAGGTGGCAGTGGGCATCGCGCTGCCAATCGCTCAGCAAGCGACTGCCCCCGCAAGAGTTCCATTGCGATGTAGGGAGTGCCATCGTCAACACCAAAGTCGAAGATCTGCACGATGTTGGCACTGCGCAGTGACGCGGCCGACTGTGCTTCACGTCTGAACCGCGTGAGGGCTTCAGGAGAGTCGGCGAATGCCGGCTCGAGCAGTTTGACCGCTGCTGGGCAATCGAGTTCCAAGTGTTGAGCGCGCCAGACGGATCCCATCCCGCCTTTGCTTAGCCTGGCAATCAAACGGTACTTACCGGCGATGACGCGATCATCTGGCATACGTGCCCACTTAATACTCTTTGTTCAGGCTAGTCCAAACTGAGCTTTAAGGAAACCCTTGTCTCGCACTCGAAGTTCGCCGTGCATCGGCAATCGATTTGCGTAGCCGAACGGCCGCACCGCTACCGCTCGTGCAATTTCCCACTGGCCACTGCGCCCCCTTGGTCTCTTGGTTCCGTGCTGCAGTCTCACTCGGCCTAGGCAGGCTGTCCCGACCCAAGCCACACCGATACGTCATCTGGCTGCGCCTAGTGGTCGGTCCGCCGCCGCCCGGTTCCATCCATTACTGAACCAGGGTCCGCAGCTCCGAGTACGGCATGACGCCCTCGCCGGAGCCGGCTTTTCGAGTACGGTTGCGGTCGCCCGCGTCATGACCGTTACCATTGCTGAAAGCACCCTACCTCTGCTCGAACAGATGGCTACTGATCTGACTGCGTGCCGCGATCCCTGGACTCGACACTGGCTAGTGCTACCAGGCAGTGGTCGCAGTGAGTGGCTCTTGCGCCGCTGGGCGCACCGAGCGGGTGCCGCGGCCCACAGCCAGATCGTGCCGCTGCGCAGTGTCATCGAACAGGTGGCATGCGCTGGTGGAGAGCCATTCTCGCGTGAACGCTTGGTACTCGCAGTAGCGCAATCCCTTGCCACCTGCGTGGGGAGCGTGCCACTGCCAGCGAATACCGACTGCGCTATTGTGGACTCACAAGTCTTGGCATGGTCGCAGCAGCTGGCTGATGCCATTGATGGAGCGCTACTATGCCGCGACGGCGAACAGCGCTGGGCCCATTCGCCCTTCTTGGCGGAGCTCATCGAACACCCCAGTGTAAAGGCGGCGCTCGTTGGGCACCTGGGCACACTGGAGCGTCAGGCGTTTCGCGCCGCTACCGAGCGCTGGCTCGAACAATGGAGTGAGCGAGGCGGGGTTCCTAGACTTTGGATTCAACTCGACGCCGGATTGCCTCGCGTGTTGATGCGTTGCTTGGCGGACCTAGTGGAACTGCTCGCCGATCGAGTGCACCTATCGTTATTGAGTCCCAGTCACTTGTTCTGGGGCGACTTGCGCATTCGACGCAGTTGGACCGAGGGCTCCAGCGCCGGGCCAATTCTGACCTGCTTTGGGCGGCAAACCCAAGATCTGCACAATCAATCGATTGACTACTTCATGTCTGAAGGCAGTGGCGGTCAGGAGCTGCAGTCCCCGACCACCAACGACTCTCTCCTTGGCCTGATTCAGGCAGCGTGCCGCGCTGCTGCTACGCCGGAAACAAAGACACACATCGACCCCGAAGATACCTCATTCACGATTCACGCTTGCCGCAGTCCGCTGCGTGAACTCGAGATCTGCCGCGACCGCATCCTGCAGGCGATGGCCGAAGACGCGACACTCGGCGTTGACGACGTCTTGGTCTTGTTGGCGGATCCAATGTCGTATGCTCCTTTGGCCGGCGCAGCACTGGCGCCGCTACCCGTGCGTGTGCTCGGCCTGGGCGGAGCACTCGTATCTCCAGTTGCGTCGGGCTTGCGGTGTCTGCTGAAGTCACTCAGCGGAAGGCTGGGACTGGCCGACATGCAAGCGCTCATGGATGAGCCGCTGATCGCTGAGCGGTTTGGCTTTACCGGCGTATCATCAGAGTTGTTGACTTGGCTCGAGCAGGCACAATTCCGTTGGGGCCTGGACGAGCAACACCGTGCGGAGGCGCAGGGTAGCGGCGAGCGGCGTTGGAATCTGGCATTTGCCCTGCGACGATTGTCGCTCGGTGCAGTGGTAACGGCGGATTCAGCAACAGACATCGTGGATGGGGATGTCCCACTCGAGCGTGCAACGGGGCTGACCACGGCGCTACTGGCCCAACTAGCGCAGTTTGCAACGCTGCTTTACGCGGCACGAAAAGATTGGCTCAGCGCGGACACCGACGGGGCAAAACCGATGCGCGCCTGGTGCGAACGGCTCACGTCGTGGTGCGTTCAGTTTCTCGGCGATGGCCAAGGGTTCGTGAGCGAGGAGCGTACGCAACTCATCAACACGCTGATCCCCAATCTTGAGCAAGCTGCACCCGCAGGCCTTCTGCTCCGCAGTGACGCAGTGCTCCGTCTAGTCGAGACGGCACTCGAATCATTGAGTGGCGCACATGGTTCGAGCGCGGGCGGCATTACCGTCGCTGACTTGCACCACTACGCGGGCACTCCGACTCGAATGCTGCTGGTAGCGGGGCTCGGCGCAGAGACGTTTCCTCGCCACGAGGATCGCCCCGGGTGGCACCCATTGACTGAGGGGCGCGAGTTGGGCGACCCTGATCGCCGAGAGGCCGATCGTCACGCTTTGCTACTTGCATTGCTGTCCACTAGCGATCGAGTTGCGCTCGCCTATCAAGGCGGCTCGGATGAAGACGGCCGTGAACGTCCGCCTTCGACACCGCTCGCTGATCTACTGGCGGCGGTGGACGAGATTGCGACGCTACCGCAGGGGGAGAGTGTCGCGCAAAACATTCTGATCAGACATGGGCTCAATGGGTTCAGCCCCCAGGCTTGCGCGGCACAAACCCGCCCAGTGGCGAGGTCGTACCTGGCCAGTGATTATGCCGGAGCCACTGCGTTGCTCGAGCCCCATCGCGGGGACTATCCGGGCCTGTGGGCGCGGGAGCTCGCGCCGAGCGCACACCGGCAGCCGCTGACACTGAGAGATCTGAGTGACGTGCTGCAAGAACCTTGTCGGATCTTCGTGCGTCGTCTCGGTCTGCGTGTACCCCAAGAGTCCGCTGAACTCTCGCAAGCCGATGCATTGCAAATTGACTCGTTTGCTCGCTGGTCAGTGCGCGATCAGTTGCTCCAGTGCCGCCTCGCAGGTGGCGACGAAGAACGACTGCGCATACGCATCCAGGCCGCAGGCGAGCGTCCACGCGGACAATACGGAGACGCGCTCTGGCAACAATCGCTGCCGGCCATCGATGCAGGCGAGCTCACGGCAATCACCGAGCCGATACAACTTGAGCTGTCGTCGCACACACTCAACGCAACACTCCCTGACGGCTGGTTTCGCACCGGCGATGGCAAGGTCATTTACTGCTCGGCATCGACACGCAGCCGAAAGAAACTATTGAACGTAACACCGGGGCTGCTCTGTTTGGCCGCGGCAGAA
>CAZCNI010000166.1:0-5441 GCA_964499765.1 uncultured Polyangiaceae bacterium | reverse complement strand
CGGCGAGTTCGGGCAAATGGAGTTGCATCGCCTGGGAGCCGAAGGCTACGTCCTGGAGGCGCGCTTCGATCGCGCTTTGAAGCTGGTAACACCCAGCTTTCCAGAACTTCAGGTTGACCTCATGCGCGTGTTTCGGGTCTAGCGAACGCTGCTGTCGCTTCGAGACAATCCAAAGTGGGCTTAGGCGATCCAAGGGCCGTCATCCTGCCAATGAACGCCGCAATTACCATCTAGGTTCACCGTTGCTCACTCAGCCGCTACTCGTCGCCTAAATTGGAGCTGTCTTGGAATCGAGCGTCCCAAGTGGGAACTCTATTGATTAGGATTTCGTAGCCTTGTGTGCGTCGAACTGGCACTAAATTGGCTGTCCTTCCGACTCTAACGGTCAAATTTCGGCTAGGCTTTGTTTTTGTGAAGCTTTCAACTAAGAGTCTTTTGGTCAAGTTATTTGGCTAACGGGAGTTCAATGCAAAGCCGATATCGTCACGTCGGGTCGACAGCCATAATTCTTGGCGCGTGCCTGCTTCTGGGCCTGCCAGTGCTCGTGGATCTTGCGCAAGATCTCGCGCAGCGTCCGTTTGGATACGTTGCTGCCGACGTATTCTATTACTTGTCCGTAGCACGAAACATAGTTCTGCATGGCTCGATATCAATGGATGGCATTCATCCAACCAATGGCTTTCACCCCTTGTGGCAGCTGTGCGTCGCTATTTGCTATGCCCTAGCGGAGCTTGTGCATCACCCCGCGCTTGCGCTGTTGATGACCCTGCTGACGGGGCTTGCCTGCGTAGTTGCCGCAGTATGGATCATTGGACAATTGTTTGTTCGCGCTTCACGCACCGTTCCATTTTTATTCGTGGGTCTACCCTTCGGACTCTATGGTCTGCTAATTCTTCCACAATGGGCAAACGATCCCAGCATCATCGCGCGTGTGGGTGGCGCCGAAGGCCCCTATCCACTCTACGGAACACTGTATTCGTACGTCAACGGCATGGAAAGCGGACTAACCATCTTGGCGTTCGCCATCCTGGCTAAGACGTTGATTCGCTTCGGGACGAAGCTTGATGCAAAGTCTGGGATTCGTTGCGCCCTGGCGCTCGCATTTCTCACTTTTGCGCGTCTTGACCACGCTGCCTTTGCGATATTTCCTTTGTGTTACTGGTGTATTGCTGCCATCTCCGATAAGTACCGCCGTCCATTTGCCATTGCAGCCGTGGGCACCTTTGCATCCGCATTGCTGCTATTTCTGGTGGGCAACAAGCTCTACGCAGGTTTAGCGTTACCGGTTAGTGGCGCATCCAAGAGCACTTTTCCTCTGCCTCACGGTGAAGTCATGACCGGCTTCATGAATTACTTCCAGGATCCATTGGCTCGCCACTCGCTGGTAGAGGTTTCTCGCTACACTCCAAGCATGTTTTCGTTGATTGCGACTTTATTGTACCTGGGGTTTGTCTTGCGTCCGCGAGTCCTGAGCCAAGGATTGGCCTTGGAATTGCGACTATTTACAACCAAGCTCGACGGATTCTTAGTGATGATGGCGCCCGGAATCATTCTGCTCGATCTTTACAACATTCTATTCGTGACCGGAATTGGCCATTGGTACTTTCCGGTCACGACACTCTGCATATCGCTCAACTTTCTCTGCTTGTGGTCAGCACTGGTTTCCCGTTGGCGTGATATTCCGGGTTTCTACTGCATTGGGCTCGTGCGCATCGTCGGCAGCGTTTGCCTTGCCGCGCTAACGCTCGTTGGGTTCGTTCGCTATCATCGGCAACTTCAGTACCATAAGACCTACGCAGATTTTTACCTCACCGTCGCTCCGCGAGTGCGTGAGGCGTTGCACGGTAAAATCCCAGAAATCTTCGAAGTCGACGACGGCATTGTCGGCTACGGGTTGGGCGTTCCCGTGATGTCGTCCGGGGCGACGCTCGATCGAGAGGGATCAGAAGCATTGGCAAAGGGACAGCTCTTGCAGTTAGCGCTCGACCGGGGCTTCTCTACGGTCGCTACACTATTCTACGGGTCGCACAATCTCACGCCCGCTAGCACCCGGGACGAGGCAACCAAATGGGTCGAAGCGTTGCGCGGGATACCCCATGGGTATCATGCAAAAGTCGTATACGGAGACTCCAGTTTCACGATGGTCTCGCTTATAGCAAACTAAATACCAAAGGTCCTGAAAGCCTGAATCATCCTCTCATTCTGCCTTAGACTTTTCCAGTCACTCATAGAACGCAATCGCCGTATACCCAACGACACGATGCTTATCGCCCACCGTGTCCCCGCTGTTTTTGTAGTCGAGCAAATGGGCATGCCAGCGATAGCCGCGCGCTAGGTGGAGCAGTGTTCGCACTGGGCCGCGCCCGCAAGCGTCGTCGTGCCGAAGCGCGCTCGGCTCTAGTCGCAGAATGTGCTCGATCGTGGTGCGGTCTTGCTGCACGGCTTTGTCATAGGATTGGTAGTGACTGAGATCAGTGCTCGCCACTAGCAGCGAATCCGGGGTACACCATGGGCGGAGCGATTCAGCCACTGCGAGCTCATCCACGTCTCCGAATACCAGGGGCACCAATGAGAAGGGGTTCAGCAACCGTTGCAGAAAAGGCAATTGCACCTCCAGTGAGTGCTCTCCTTCATGAGCCGCATCGAGTTGAACGAATACTCCGTCATGGGTGAGTAGACCGGTACTGTCGGCTAGGGGCACGCAGCCAAGCGGTGTCTCGAATTCGTCCACATCTGCCAATGCAACCCCGCGAAACGCCACCCGGTGGCTAGGGCCCATGAGCATCACCCGCTCCGCACTTTTGCCTCGGAGCTGAGCAAAGGCACTTGCCGCAACTGGGCCCGAATAGCGATAGCCGGCGTGTGGGCAGATCAGCGCACGTAGACCCTCGGTGTTCTCGCCCGCTACTTGCTGCAGCAGGTCATCAACGCTGTCTGCCAATTGCGTCGCCCCATCGGGGTAGAAAAGCCCGGCCACTGCCGGCGGTCGTACACGCGCACCCTTCTCCTTCGCGTTCGAAACCATGCGCCAAGCATACGCCCATTGGACCCAAATAGCGGCCCGCGCAGTTCTTTATGTCGTGGCTTCACTCTCACGAGAGCGGTCCTCGGCGTCATGGACCACCATTCCTCGGCGTCATGGTCCTTCGGCCATTCCTCGGCATCACCGCGACCAGGTTTGCGAGTTCGGTAGCTACTCGGATTTGCCACCAAGCTTCAATGATGCCTCCAGTAGTTCCACGAAGCTGCGCGGTGCAAAGTCGCGTGCCGATTGAAGTAACTCAATCGCCGGGGCGCTGTCGGCTGTTTTGCGTTGCGTGACCACCGGCTGCAATTGTAGCGACTCGCTGTTGGAGAGGAGCGTGTCGTCACTTGGCGCAGACGCCACAGTGGCCCCGGAACCTGATTCCACAGCAATTTCCTCGATGTGCGAGGGCTGGGTAGCGCGCTGCTCTGGTATTGGGGGCTCGAGTACATGACCCTGCTGGGGCAACTCGAGTTCGAGCTCTTCTTTGACCGGCGCCAACTTTGCGTGCCCCAGATCGAGCTCGAGTTTGGCCACCGTGGGTTCTTCGAGCTCCAGAGTTTCTCCCAGTTGCTCGGCGGTGGGCAGTACAGCACTTGGCACTGACGCGGCATAGACACCCTCAGCCGGTTGCTTGCCCGATTCAGGGGGAATATCTAGTTCGGTGCCGGCGGTGGCTTCGGCCAGAGCCTCGTCGATCGATCCGGCAACGCGTGGTCTGCGCGATGAATCTGGTGGCGGCTGCTCAGATTCGGCTTCCTCAGCCGGTGGCTCTGACCAACTCAGGTTGTCGATGTCGGAATCTTGTTTCCGTGTCTCGGTTTGAGACTGAGGCGGTTCGACCCTTTGCTCAGCGCCGGCGTTGATGAGCGAGGCCTCCATCGGTGATACTTCCGTAAGCGTAGGTTCGCTGTCGGGAGCATTATCCAGTGTGAGCTCAGGTTGGCTGTCGGGCGCTCTGTCCAGCGTGGGCGCCGGTGGACTGCTGGCAGCCTGCACGAGTTCCACTTCATCCGCCTCAATCTCTTCGATCGGCGCTTCTGGCTTCTTAGGTGCCGGAGGGATAGCTACGCCGAGCATCGTGGCCACGCGCTGCCGCGGCTTGCGTCCGTCCAACGAAGTCCCTGAAACGCTGGGCATTGCGACAATGGGCGAATGCGCTTGCGCCAGATTGGCACTAGAGACTGACGGGCTCGGCGGCACCTGCGTGTGCACTTGCGGCAGATTGGCATTAGAGACTGACGGGCTCGGCGGCACCTGCGCTGGTTTAGTCGGCGGTGCTTGCTGCGAGCGCACTGCATTTTCGGCAACCGCAGCGGCGCGAAAGATACTCTCGGCTGCAACGGCTGTGCTCGGCGCGATGGGTCTCGCGTGCGATACCTGCATAGCTGAGGGCACGGACGGGCCCGCGGACACGTCGCTACGCGCGGCCCGCGCGCCGCCAAAAACAAAACCTTTTCCAAGGAGCTGCTTGGGGAGGGCGGCATTACGCTTGATGCGTTCGAGCAATGAGTTCAGGCGCTGAATGCGATCGGTATTCATGATGCATTACCTTGCGGCGCGTGCAAGCGGGTGAGCACGGTTCCCCACGGGACCTGTTCGGCAAGCCACTGCTTGACCTCTGCTCCCGTTGCCCTCGAGACCAGCAGTAATCGTAGCGTGCTGTCGCTCTTCATCAGTTCCACGACCATTGTATCGCGGGACAGCGCGCGTTGCAGCGCACCCCCGATGACCGCGCTCACCAGTGAAACGCCGGTCTCTCCCGCTGGTGCGCCGTTGAGCACGAGCACCAGGGCCCGCCCCCAGCGTTCGACAGACAACGTGCCCAGGCCAAGCAGCGCGAGCTCGCCGCCCAAGTGCTCGACGAAGCCCTCGATGCTGGCAGTGTCGATCGTCGAACCGAAGTTATCGACCACACGCCGACCCACCTCCACGCCGAGTTGTTGGCCGAAGTTGCGTGTAGCGTCGTCCCCGGCATTCGACAGCAAGTCGAGCAATGCGCCTTTGGGTACGACCAAGCAGGGCCCTTGCCCGCGCAAGGTCACCTGACCTTGGTCAAAATCGAGTCTGAGGGCGGAAGAAGGGTCGAATCGTGGCTCGGTCATGAATCCTCGAGGGACCTTGTTTGGACTGGAATTGTGCCAGTATAGGCGGGCCTTGGCCAAAACTGTCAAATCCCTGCGCAACCCCCGGGCGATTGTCGGTCTCGGCCTGGTGCTGGCCGCTAGTTTGGCAATGATTTCCGTGCCTGCACGTGCACAGTCGCTGCTTCTCGGCCCTGCGCCCCGGCTGATAAAGTCCCGGCCCATCTATGACCCAGCGTTGCCAACGGGTGCCGAGCGAGCTCCCCAGCTGGCCATTGCCGAGGCCAACCTGCGGCGGCAGTGCAGCCCTACGCACCCGCTCTGCGTGACCT
>CAZCNI010000165.1:0-5455 GCA_964499765.1 uncultured Polyangiaceae bacterium | reverse complement strand
TGCTGAGTCTTGATAGAAGCAGGAGCCCCAAGCGCGGCGCAACACTTCCACGCGTGCTCGATTCGACCTCTGAATTGGCATAGTCAACCCTCGTGGTCGTTCGTCCCGCGCTTTTTTGAGCGGTCCCAACCACGGGAGCTAGAAGCGGTGAGTCCATAGGGCCGGCGCAGCTTAGCATCAGTTCTCGTCGGCTTGCCAACGGTCCGCGGCTACGCCCTGGTTGAGGGGCGCTGTGCTCAGCCAACTGCGACGCCGAGCAATTTCCGCAGTGCCGTATGCCGTTGCGACACGCAGAAGGCGAGCAGAGCCTTTGCGCGTTCAGCTGCGGATTGTCCGCCAGGCGTGGCGCCGGCAACCGCCAGGACGTTGGCTGCCACGGTGACGTTACCTGATGCGAGCAGGCCAGCTCGACTGGCCGTCACTTCTACCGAGCGCAGCCACGTAAACACGTCCAGGGTGTCGTCACCGGAAAGCACTCCTTCCACGAGCGTACCCAGGCTCTCCCGAGTTTCCGCAGACATCTGCGGCTGCAATTGCGCGGCAAACTCCTGTGCGCGGGAGCCTAACTCAGCCAATCCTGGCATGTCGGGGCGCGCCACGGCCAGGCCTCCCATGAGCAGCGAGCGGACTTCGTCTCGCGACCCGAGCAGGGCAATGATGCGCCACCCCGGTCGTGCAAAGGTCAGATGATGGGCGGCGAGAAACGCCAACTCACCCATGCCCCAGCCCGAGAGCACGGGGTGTCCGAGTTCGATGCTTAGTTGACGTCGGGGCAAGATACGCATGCCAATGCGCATCTGAGATGGTTGCAGGTAAATCTCCGGTTCCGGAAGACCAAGGAGATGTGCGGCCCAGGTGAAACACCGCGCAGCGCTAACCGTAGTCTTCTGGGGATTGACCTTTTCTCCGTTCGGCGGTGCAAGGGATCGCTTGTTGTCACCATACCAGACATCGAAGGCAACGCTCTCAACAGCTGCGGCTAGCTGATCGAGCAACCGCGAGTGCGAATCCGGAACCAATTGCGACCAACCTTCTTCGCTCAGAGTGGCTTGGGCTACAGGCAGCGTCTCGGGTCGGTACTGTGCAAACAGCTGCTGTTCTTCCGCATCCGCTTCCCCAAGGGCTACCAATACCGAGCTGGCACAGTAACAACGGTCCAGACTGCTCGTAGTGGCGAACGCCTGCAACAATGCACGATACGGCTCGGCTCGCGCTGGATCGCGCTCGACGACGCTTTCCAAATATTCCATGGCCTTTGGCACATCGCCTTGCGCTTGGTACAGCTCTGCAAGCTCGCGTCGCGCCGCGACGTCCAAGGGTTGCAGCGTCACCAGTTGTTCGAGTGAAGTGATGGTTGCCGCCGTGTCCGCGAGCGCGTTGCGCTGAATGCGCGCCAAATGGCGCAGAATCGTTGACTGCTCTTCAATGGCACCGTGCGCTTGCAGTCGGCCGATTTGGCGCGCATAAGCCGCCGCCAGTCCTTCGGCATCGTTGGCGCGAATCAATTCGGCTTCCATTGCCTCAAAGGCCCCAGCCAGCTGTGGGTTGTCTTCAATCGCGGCTTCATACAACGCCACTGCCCGGGGAGTGTGGCGGGCGCGCTCGCTGCAGAGGCGAGCTGCCTGCATCAGCAGTTGCGCGCGTTCGGTGGGGTTCTCTGTGTGCTCCGCAATCTGTACCACTGCTGTTACCGCCTCTGCCCACATGCCGGCTGCTTCATTGACGGCGCGTAGACGTTCGAGTAGCTCGACGGAAGCAGGCATCAATTCGCTGGCCTGCGTGATTGCCTCGCGCGCCGTAAAAAGGGACTGATCCGTGATGACTCGAAGCGCCTCGACTTTTCTGTCCGGGGTGTCCAATCGGGGTACCAAACGCTTGAGTAAGGCTGCCGCGAGCGAAGACTCGCCTCGCTCCTGTGCTAGTGCAATTCTGGCCTCAAGCGCAGCGCGATGTGTGGGCGCGATCGCCAATGCTCGGTCGAGCCAGCCCACAGCCGCGTCGCCGTTGTTGCGGGAGCGTTCAATTTCCGCGATAGAAAGCTGCACGAGGACGTGGCGCGGCCCGGTATCGTTGCGCAGAAGTAGCTCAGCACGTTCGAACGCGGATAGCGCTTCTTCGAGGCGACCCTCGTTGTATAGGTCCGTCGCGTGTGTAAAGGAAGCAGCGATAGAGTTGTGCGCTAGGCGATCGGCTTCATCAACGGCATCTTCGAGTTGTGCGGCAGCCTCGCCGTGACGCACTTGATACGCAGAGACCTCGACATAGAGCGTTGCCGGGTCGGCTTCTTCGGGAATGTTCAAGGCCGCCGCCAATGCCGTAGCCGTTGACAAGTTGCTCGATAGCGCCAACTCACCGCCAGGCGTCGTCGGGTTTGCCCCCGCTGGTTCCAATTTTAGGACAACACGCATTTGCCAGTGAAACTACCACGGTGGCTCATTGCTAGTGAACGTATTGAATTCTGGGGACCAACTTCCTGCCGACCCGGCGTACTCTACCCCTGAACATCTGCCGACCGTACTGCTGCAGCGTTCCTTCGGTTCGCCCTCAAATCGGCCATTTACCGATACTTGCAGTGTCAAATTCTCACGCGGCTGGCCCCGCGGGCGAGGAAGGCGTTCAGTCGATTGTCATTCAGACAACGAGGCCGCGTCATCTACCGGCGGTGCGGGCGCAATCGATCGCTCAGCCTCTTGCAAGATTTTGACGATCGCGGGTGCGTCCGTAGCCGCCAGAATGGCGCGCACACGATCGCGATCGATCAAGATCTGCGAGAGCTTCTGCAACCACGGCAAATGCAATTCCGTATACTTGAGGCCGAGTACGAAAAATAAGTGGGTCGGCTTGCCATCGAGAGAATCGAAATCTGCTCCCACGCTGGATCGGCCAAGCACCATGAAAGGACGCGTAACGCGTTCGGGATTTCGGTGCAGCGTGTGAAGGAATGCGATGCCGTTACCAATCGCGCTGGGCATCACGTTTTCCCTCTCGATGAGCGCGCCCATGAACCAAGTCTTGTCGCGCACCAGTCCGAGGTCACTGGCCTTAACCGCCAGCTCTTCGATGATGGCTGTTTTTGTATTGCCAGCGAGCTCCGAAATGATGTGATCCTGCTGAAAACAACTCGATAGCTCCAGCATGCGGCGTGGTGGACCGTCTAAGCTGGGTGGATCCACGTAACGCGGTCTGACCCCAATCATTTGGTCGTCCAGCCACGTTTCAATCATTACCTTGCGAAAACGCCACTGATTGCCGACTTTGACACCTGGCAAGGCGCCTTCGGCCGCCAGCTTGAGCACCGTTCTCTCGTTGACACTGAGAAATGCCGCGAGTTGTTTGACTGTGAGCAATGGTTCGCCCTCTAGTTCGAATGACATTTCAGCCCGGCTCATTCGTTTGACGACGGTTGCGTTATTATGGAGCGGCTCAGCCACCGTCAATTGATTACGTCTGATTACGTAAAAATGCCAACCATTACCAATCCGGCCCCTCGGAAGTGACCTGGGTCAGGTGGCGCTGTCACCTCGGAAAACCTTTGCACGACCCGCCGGCACGTAGCCTTGCAACGTTCTCAGCCTTGGAGCTGTCGACTTGCGGTGGCCTGCGTCCCGTGTTCGTCAAGGCGATCCAACAAGCCGAGGAGTCCGTCGAGAATCGTATATGGATGCGGCGGGCATCCAGGAACGTACAAATCCACCGGTAAGATACTGTCTACACCGTTTCTTACTTGGCTATGCCCTATGTACGGCCCGCCAGCAATGGCACATGCGCCCACGGCGATCACGATTTTCGGACTTGGCACCGCGTCATAGGTCTTGCGCAGCGCAACGGCCATGTTTTCCGTGACAGGTCCGGTCACGAGAATCCCGTCAGCGTGACGCGGCGAAGCCACCATCTGGATGCCGAATCTTCCGAGGTCGTAGACCAAGGTACCTAGTACGTTGACGTCGGCTTCGCACGCGTTACACCCGCCCGCGCTAACCTGGCGCAGCTTCAGTGAGCGACCAAATACGCGTCGCGTCTGCTCGTCCAGAGCTTTGCAGCGCGGTTCAAACTCTCCCTCAACTATGAGATCTTTGCGTCGCCGTGCCGCCAATTGGTACTCGTTCGTCAATGTGACTGCACCCGTTGGGCAGGCCTGCGTGCACTCCGTGCAAAAGAGGCAGCGTCCCATGTCGAGAGACATTCGGGTGGGTTCGAGCACAAGCGCATCAGTGGGGCAGGCGTCGGCGCATTGGTGGCAACCCTCGGTGCAAAGGTCACGGTCGAGTCGTGGTGCACCACGAAATCGATCGGGTAGGGTCGGCTGCTGCGCAGGATAATTGCTCGTGCGGTGCCCCTGCTGAATTCTAGCTATAATTGCCTTGATCATGGTCGGCGCCCTATAAGTCGTGTCCGCAATAGGACAGGTCGAAACTCTTGTTACACAGGGGAAAATCCGAAATCTGTTGATTTCTAAGCGCCACCGCTAGACCCAGCCAGTTGTGGAAGGACGGATCGATGATCTTATACGATGCCAATCGCCCCTCCGAGTTGGTGATGGCAACGTGGCAGATTTCGCCCCGCCAACCCTCTACGAGAGACACGCAGAGTCGGTCGGGCCGTAGACTATTGCACGCACGGCGGATTGGCCCGCTAGGCAATGTTTGGAGCTGTTCTCGAATGAACGCATAGGAGCGCTGAATCTCTAGCCACCGGACATAGGCGCGAGCAAATACGTCACCCGACTGCGCCACCGAGACTGGGATCTGAGCGAGTCGAAAAAAACCAGCTGGGAAGTCGTGGCGCACATCGCGTTCGAGGCCGCATGCGCGGGCCGCTACTCCAACCAATCCCAATTCCTCAGCCATCTGTTGGGTCAAGGCACCCGTGCCTTCGAATCGTGCCTGAACGGAGTTGGCATCCCACAACAGGTTCAGTGCGCTCTTCACGTCACGTTGCGCAGCGTCGAGTCGCTCGATCAAGCTGCGGCATTGATCGGCATCGACATCGAAGTCTACCCCGCCAGGGCGGACGAGACCACGGCCAAACCGACTGCCACAGAGAGCCGCGGTCAGGTTCAAGAAGTCACCCCGCAGGCGACCACAAAACGATGCTGTTGGCAGGTAGCCGACATCATTAGCTAGCCCACCCAGGGTGCCCACGTGATTGGCCAAACGCTCGAGTTCCAGAGCTATTGCTCGCAGTGCGTAAGCGCGCCCCGAAACGCTGCTGTCCCCAAGTGCTTCTGTCACCTGACAATAAGCGGAGGCATGGCCGATGGTCGTATCGCCAGCCACGGTCTCCATGTACGGCAGCAAGCGCTTGACCGGGCTCGTCAGCATCGCCCGCTCGACGCCGCGGTGCTGATAACCAAGCGAGATCTCCAGATGCAACACCTCTTCACCATGACATTGTAAGCGAAAGTGTCCTGGCTCAATGATACCGGCGTGCACCGGGCCAACTGACACTTCGTGCA
>CAZCNI010000164.1:0-5488 GCA_964499765.1 uncultured Polyangiaceae bacterium | reverse complement strand
TTAGTCTGACTGATCTCAGTCGACGGCTGCTCGGCGGGTCTTCATCACTGGGGTCCACGTGCACGAGAACCGAGGCCGTGGGGAATTGGCTCTGGATGTCCAGTGACACGCCATGGGCAATCGCGTGCGATTCGCGGACCGTCATGTCAGGGGGCAATTCCAGATGCAACTCGACGAAGCGCCAACCACCGGCTTTGCGCGTGCGCAGGTCATGAAAACCGAGCAGGTCCTTACGATTCGTCAAGTATTGCTCAATCTGCCCTAGCTCTTCGAGCGGCAGGCGACTGTCTAGCAAGTCGCTCACTGCCCCAACCGTGAGTTTGACTGCAGTCTTGACGATGAACATCGCAACCAAGAGCGCAACCACAGGGTCAATCCATTCAAAGGAACCTTTCGGATAGAGCCAATGAACGCACGTCGCCACGACAAGGCCGAGCATGACCCCGAATGACGTATATACGTCGGTCCGCAGGTGCCAAGCGTCGGCAATCAAGGCCACTGAATCCGTTTGTCGCCCCACTTTCATCAACCAATTGGATACGAATAGATTGATGATCGAGGAAACACCCATGATGGCGATGCCGAGACTCAGTCCTTGCATGGGCATCGGGTGCATGAGTTTTTGGACTGCTTCGATTACAATCCAAGTCGCGGCAACGAGAATGAGCAAGGCTTCGATCGCACCCGAAAGGTTTTCGAATTTGCCATGGCCAAACGGATGCTCGTCATCTGCGGGTGCCGAAGATGCCTTGACCGCCCACCAAGCAATCAGCGCCGCAACGAGGTCGATGCCGGAATGGATCGCTTCTGAGAGTACAGAAACGCTGCCAATCATGAGGCCAATGATCAGTTTGCCCACGACGAGCAGTGTGTTGGAAAACACGGAGATGCTCGCTGCGCGGCTCTTGTTCGTTGCCTGGTTCACGGGCATGATGCAGTCAATCTTTCTTTCTCAATCACGATGTCGTTAGGGACCATGGCAGCTGCAACAAATTGCTCTAGTGGCCGTCCCATCGAATTTTTCGCAGATCGCGACTTTTGGCCAATTTCCTCAGCGCCGCAATCTCGTATTGTTCAACGCGCGGCCTAGGCAGTCCCATCACCATTGCAACTTCCTCGAGCCGCATCCCGCCTCGGGCCGCCAAATCTAGGGTACACGTGGACGGCAGGGCGTCCACCAATTCAAGAAAGTCGTCCAAATCCCAGCTCGTAACCTGAGGCCGCTCCTGCAACAGCGAGTATCGGCACTCGACGTTCACGCACCTCCCCTGGCCGTACCACGTGCATTCCGCCACCGCGGGGTAGCGCTTTTCGCGTGGCAGAGAATCAGGATCATTCATGGCGTGCCGCTCGGCAGGTACAGACGAGACTAACGTCAATTAGACCTTTTGTTTCGACTCGAACAACTATCCGACCGATAGGCCCATAAGAATCGGTTTTGGGCCGTTTGCCTATTTCCTGGCCGTTGCTCGTGGAAAGCCAGCGGGCGCAACCAACCCCACAGAAGCCATCGGTGGGACCGCGCTGCTAGACTGCATGCAGCGCAATGCGTTACCAGGAATATTGGACGGTGTCGGGCGCGCCAAATGCCGAGAGCTACGCAAGGACGATACAATCGCCGGGCACGGTTGGCGTGCGGTTTGGCGTTCGCGGCGTCGAACTAACGTTGTGCCTCGGTGTCCTCGTGGGGCTGCTTGCTTGTGCCCCTAAAAAGGGGGTGGTCGTTTCCGGGACGCCGAACGCAGCCCCGCAGGCGGCGGCCGACACGACAGCCGCAAGCCAGGAGTCGACGCGCCCAAGTTCAGGGTTTGCGTGGAGTGTGCTGGGGACTTCCACCCAGGTGACGCTCATGGGCAGCATTCACGTTGGCTTCGACGGGCTCTATCCGCTCCCCGAACCAATGCTACGGGCTTTCCGCGAATCAACGACATTAGCGATGGAATTGGCACTCGACCAAGAACCACCGGAACGCATTACTGAACTCTTGGTCCAGAGTGCAACGTTACCTAAGGGCCAGACTCTGCACGACTGCCTGTCGGAAGAAGCGTGGCTCCGTTACCAAGATTTTGCCTTGCGGCATGAGGACCAGGCCAAGTTCTTCAACGGCTATCGACCGTGGTTCGTGGCGGTCTTTCTGTCGGGCGAGAAGTCAGAGCTCAATGGCTACGACCCCAACCAGGGACTGGACCTTTACTTCTTCAATCAGCGCGGGTCGCGTCGTGTGGTGGGCGTGGAGAAAGCGCAGGACCATGTGAGGGCACTGGCAGAGTTGCCCGCGGCAACTCAGGAGTTGATGCTTCTCGAGCAGCTCGATGCAATGAAGCAAAGTGAAGACGAACTGGCGTCAGTGGTGCAACTTTGGAAAGCCGGGGATGCCGACGGTCTCGCGCAGGAGATGTTTGGTCAGTTCGACGATCCGCAATATGCACCAGTCTACGACGCGCTCATCGTGAAACGGAACGAACACATGACGAAACAGATTGAAACTTGGCTTGCTGGCAAGGAGCGAATCTTCGTGGTGCTCGGCGCAGGACACTTCGTCGGCAAAGACGGCATCGTGGCGCGCTTGAAGCACGACGGCTGGGTGCCCCACCGGCTCTGATCGTAAGTGCAGTTGCGCACAAAGCTCGACGCTATCGCACCCGTTCGGGCCAATTTTCACGCAGCGCACTTGCGTCGCAAAATCGCCGACACATGCTTTGCGTCTCCGCCCATGTCTACGTTGCCGGTTTTATTCTTCACTGCGCTTGTGGCATTTCAGTTCTGGGTCAGTTGGCGTGTCTGGCGCACGGACATCTACGTGAGGAGCGAGAAGTCAGCTCAATTCAAGCTCATCTGGCTGGTACCCTTACTTGGCGCGGTCATCGTTTATTCGGTACTTTCCGAAGAGGACAGCCACCAAGGGCCGCCCAACACGCACCTCAAAGGCTGACCGGAGGCCCAGTCTATCGGGCAGATTCGATTCGACCAGGAGGTTGGCGTCGCGGTTTTCCGGACGGTGGTCCAAGGCTGCGCGGGATGCCATCTAATGTTGGGGGGAGTCAGCGCCGTCTAGCGACTGAGCGAGTGACGTCCCTATCCTGCGAAAAAGAGTGCTGGCCGTCCACGGGGGGTGACTAATGCCGCCCGAGGTCCCAGGCGCACGCTCAGCGGCGCCGGTTGCTTTGGTCAGCGACTGGAGTGAGCTAGCGCATGCATACCTTGCGCGGGAAACGACCGATGCATTGCAATACGTCACGCGACTCGCAGCTGCTGCTTGCCACGCCGAGGCCGCTGCATTGGTTGCCCTCAATGGAGACGCGGAGCATGCGCTCACCACAGTTGGATTCGACAAATACGGCGTGCCACAACACAAGGGCCTGCTCGCACAGTTGACGGGCCCTTGCGTAACGAGTTCCTTCACTGCAGAGCAATTGCGCACGGCGGGCGTTGAGTTTCCGTTTGGGAATGACTGGCCGCAGTGGGTCTGGCAGGTTCGACGGATTCAGCCGTGGGGCAATAGCGGATCATTGATGTGGATCGCGCGTGCCTCGAGGCAGCCATTTTTTGCGGAAGAAGTCCGTGCCTTCGAGCTCTGTGCAGCGTTGGCCGAACGGGAGATGACGTTCCTGGCTCGGCACAAGGACATTGTGTTACAGCGTGAGCTGGCAACCGTAGAGATCGCGCACTTCCATGAGCAGTTGTCGCGGCAGCACGTGTTGTATCGCGAGCTCGCCAAACACTTGCCCGGCACCGCCGTATTGGTCTTTGACGTGGACTTGCACGTCCGCATTCAAGAGGGATGGCAAGCCCTAGATTGGCCTTGTGGTAATGGCGATATTCAGACGGGTCACCTGGTGACTGAACACTTCGCCTTGCACGATGCTGGACGCATCAATGCCGCCTGTTTCAAAGCAATTGACGGGCAACATGACACCTTGGAGATACGCCTAAGAAAGCGCTGCTATGAACTTTCTGCGGGACCATTGCCCGATCCAACCGGCACAGTAGTGTTTGGCATTCTAGTTGTGCGGGACGTGACTGAAGACAGAGAAAAACAGTCGGAATCAGCAGCCGTCACGGCTCGACTCGAAGCATTGGTGGAAAGCCTGGACGACGGGATCCTGGTTGAAGATGAGCGCCGGCAAGTCCAATTGTGCAACAATCGCTTGCGCGAGCTAATGCAGTTCGACACCGGTGATGCTCCGCACCTCACCCAAGATGGGCACGAACTGATGACCCGCATGGCTTCCGTCTGCTTCATTCCCGAAGCATTCGAAGAGAGCACGAATAGCCTCATCGAGTCGCGCACTGCCAAGCGCAACGAGCTGGTTTACTTGGCCGACATGCGCATCATCGAACGCGACTATGTGCCGCTCTCGGTCGAGAACCGCTCCGTGGGCCACCTTTGGGTCTATCGCGATGTAACACAGCGAGAGGTCGGCAAGGATTCGTTGCAGCGCCAAGCCGATGAGCAACGTGCGTTGAGTTTGGTTGACGAATTGACAGGGCTCTACAATCGGCGTGGTTTCCTCACGCTCGCAACGCAACAGCTCAAGCTGAACGACCGCACGCTGAGTCCGGCACTAATCGTCTTCGTCGATCTCGATGGAATGAAGCGGATCAATGACGAACTGGGGCACGAGTTCGGAGATCAGGCTCTCGTCGAAACCTCCAACGTACTTCGACATTGCTTTCGACATTCGGACGTCATCGCACGACTGGGTGGAGACGAGTTCGTTGCGCTGGCGATCGATGCCGCACCCGACACTTGCGACTCCATCGAGCAACGATTGCGCGAAGCGCTTGCCGACAACAACAGCAAACCGAATCGGCAATTCGAGTTGCAGTTCAGCATCGGGATTGCTCCCTACGATCCAAACAGTGCCGAGATGGTCGAAGAGGTGTTGGCGCGCGCCGATGCGCTCATGTATGAACAGAAGCGGGCGCGCAAAGCTGAGCGCAAGGCGTAGAGATATTCCCGCGGCTTCGCTGTATGCCAGCAGCGAAGCGCTATTCTGACACTATCTCGCTCGACACTCGTGTTTGATGTTCCATTGCAGCAGGAATCGCCTTACGCTAGGTCACCGATTCGACTCGCCGAGCGTGCCGAGGAGGACTCGATATGACCCGAGTAATTCTTACGATCGCAAGCGCGTTGCTGCTCAACACTACTAGTTGCGGACGCACCTCTCTCGCCGGTGACCTGGACGCCTACTCGGTCAATGGCGCGGGAAGCCCGCCCAATGGCACTGTGGCAGTAAGCACGACAGGCGGAGGCGGCACCACGCACAACGCGCCAACCACTGGCACCGGCGGCGCGCTGCCGACCGGAGGCACTACGAGCAACGGGACTGGTGGTTCAATGGGTACCAGTCAAGCGCCCAGAAACCCCGCGCGCTTCATTAGCACCGGCGTGGCACACGCCTGTGCCGTGTTGAGCGACGGCAGCATCACATGTTGGGGCATGAATGCTAGAGGCCAATTGGGCGATGGCACCACCACCGAC
>CAZCNI010000163.1:0-5501 GCA_964499765.1 uncultured Polyangiaceae bacterium | reverse complement strand
GGAACGTCTTGGTTTGCGCGCTGAGGTCCAAACGAACCCGCGCATGCTGGCGGGCGCGCTCGCCAGCTTCGACGTCGAGTTTCTGCGCCCGAGCGGACAATGGGCAGTTATTGCTCCGGTGCCGGGACAAACTCTGTCTTCCGATCTCACGCTCGGTGTTTGTGTTGGTATCGTCGATCTTTCCGATGGTCTCGACCACTTCACGAACGTCAGCTCCATGACCGGCACGCTCGAAGAGCGCGCACTGCTACGAGCGACCATTGACAATGACGAGACTACCATCGACATCGTCGTGGTTGAAGCCTTCTCCCGAGTCGGACGTATCGGGGAATCCTTTGTTGCATCGGAAGCCGGAAATATCGGTAACGTCATTGTGCTCAATCGCGCCGCATTCCGCGTCGGTGCGCGATCCTATGCACTTGCGCATGAACTGGGGCACTTGTTGCTCGATCGCCCGGGACACCCCGATGACTTCGGTGTGGATACGCCTTGGAACCTGATGGACAGCGATGCTGTAGACGGGACAGTCTTCGGTCCCAAACATCTGACGCTCGATGACTGCAAACGCTCATGGGTGCAGTCAGGTCAGCAATCCGCTGCAATGCTGTTGAAGCCCTGGTAGGTGAAATTGCGTCTGAGCAGCCGGACGACCAGGCTAACTGAACGAGTGAGCTCTTTACCTCGGGCATCCAGTTCTTGCAGAATGCCGCCCATGTCGGCGCCAAAAAAGCCTTCGGACCCCAAGTCTTCAACTACGCAAGGTTCGGTAACGAAGCGATCATCAAAAACCAAGGCACATCCAGATGCTGCAGCAAGTCCCGCTTCCGGGAGCGAATCGGCAGCGACCAAGTCAGCGGCAGTCTCCAAGGGAGTTGTCGTGCGAAAGCCCACGACTAAGGAAGCAGTTCCGCAAAAAGACGTGACTGCCGAGACTGATAGTCTGCCGCTCGACATACTCGAGGCAGTCGATCCGAATGTGGCGCTCGATATCACATTGGGGAAGACCGAGGTTCAGGCCAGCTCCAGCGCGCCCCCGAAATCCCTGGTGCGAGGAATCGTCGCCCCCCCGATTGCAATTGCGGTCGAGGTGCCCCCAATCGGGAATATCTCCGAGGCTGCGCCTGTAACAATACGCACCGCAACAACCTCAGATGAGCTGCCACCCAAGGGGCCCAGCAAGACCGAACCCGAATCAGTGGCACCGAGCGTCATGCGAAAAGACGTGGCTCAAGTCCACTCGCCATCGATCGTGGTCCGTTCAGCGAGAGATTCGCAACCGCCCGTACCCTCGTCGTTTTCAATCAGGCCGAGCGAAGTCAATGAAGATGCTGACAAGCTGAGTCCCATGTCGCTCCGGCCCCGCATGTCCGTTCGCCCGGCGAACTATCTGACTGCGTATGATTTGCCTCTGGATCGAGATAGCCTCAGGCTCGGGGTTGCCAATCACATCGAGTACACACAAGGCAAAGACGAGTTCTCGGCAACCCAACTCGACTACTTTATGGCGGCTGCCTATGCGACGCGCGATCGGCTCTTCGATCGCTGGAACAAGACGCAACAGCACTACTACCGCAAAGACCAGCGGCGAGTTTACTACCTATCGATGGAGTTTCTCCTCGGGCGACTGTTCGAGGACTCGCTGTCGAATTTGGGTATTCGCGAAAGCATGAACGCGGCGCTCGGCGACCTGGGCATGGAAACCAGTGAACTCGCTGAAGCCGAATATGACGCCGGCCTGGGCAACGGTGGCCTCGGACGATTGGCGGCATGTCTGCTCGATTCCATGGCGACAGTGGGATTGCCGGGCATGGGATACGGAATCCGGTACGAATACGGAATCTTCGAGCAACAGATCGTCGACGGGCGACAGATTGAACGCGCTGACAATTGGCTGCGTTACGGCAACCCTTGGGAGGTGGCGCGCCCCGAGCAGCGCTTCCTCGTTCGATTCGGCGGGCGTGTCGTCGAGGGGCCCGATCACGTGGGTCGCAGCGTTTTCAACTGGGTAGAAACCGATGACGTTTGGGCCATGCCCTACGATACTCTGGTGCCCGGCTACGGCAATGACGTGGTCAACACTCTGCGACTCTGGTCAGCGAGTGCTACCCGAGGTTTTCAGTTCTCGTACTTCAACGACGGCGACTACATCAAAGCCGTCGAGAACAAGAACCAGACTGAGAACATCTCTCGCGTCCTTTACCCCAACGACATGGTAGAGCAGGGCCGTGAGTTGCGGCTCAAGCAAGAGTACTTCTTCGTCTCCGCGACATTGCAGGACGCACTGCAGCGCCATCTAAAGACGCATACGTCGTTGGATACTTTGTCGGAGAAAGCAATATTTCAGCTCAACGACACGCATCCGGCGATTGCCATTCTCGAGCTCATGCGGTTGCTCATGGATGAACACGGCTTTGGCTGGGATGAGTCTTGGCGAATTACGTCGCAGTCATTTGCGTACACCAATCACACGATCTTGCCGGAAGCCTTGGAAACCTGGGCAGTCGGTTTGCTCGAAAAAGTGTTGCCGCGGCATCTGCAGATTGCCTACGAGATTAACCGCCGTTTCTTGGAGGAAGTCCGGGCGCGCTTTCCTGGTGACGATAAACGTGTGGAGCGCATGAGCCTGTTCGCTGAGCAACCGGAAAAGCGCCTCCGGATGGCCAATCTCTGCGTCGTGGGTGCCAAGTGCGTCAACGGCGTATCCGCGCTGCACAGTCGAATCCTGTGCGAAAAGCTGTTCTTCGATTTTGCTGCTATGTGGCCGCACAAATTCAAGTCCGTAACCAATGGAATCACACCGCGGCGCTGGTTGCTCAAGTGCAACCCGCCGCTGACCTCGCTCATCAATGCCACTATTGGTGAGCGCTGGGTGACGGATCTCAACGAGCTCGAGAAACTAGTGCCTCACGCCGACGATGCCGGGTTCCGAGAGGCTTTCCGTGACGCCAAGCACAAAAATAAAATACGGCTTTCCAACGTGCTCAAGCGGCTGCATGGCCTTGACGTGGATCCGAATGCCCTCCTCGACGTCCAGGTCAAGCGTATCCACGAGTACAAGCGCCAGCTGCTCAACATTCTGCACGTAGCGTTCTTGTACTTGAACTATCGCGTGCGACCGCCCAGCGACGTGCAGCCAAGAACGTTCCTTTTCGCTGGCAAAGCTGCACCCGGGTACGCGATGGCCAAGCTCATCATCGAATTTATCATCGCCGTGGGCGAAACCATCGCGGCAGATCCGGCTACCCGGGACTTGCTGCGGGTGAGTTTCGTGCCGAACTACAGCGTCTCTTTGGCCGAGCTGGTGATGCCTGCGGCTGAAGTGTCCGAGCAGATTTCGCTAGCGGGTACTGAGGCGAGCGGCACCGGGAATATGAAGCTGGCGCTCAATGGCGCGCTCACCGTTGGGACGCTCGACGGTGCCACGGTCGAGATTGCCGAGGCGGTCGGCAATGAACAGATATTCATTTTTGGATTATCGGCCGCTGAGGTTGAAGGGGTTCGGGCGCGTGGTTACCGCCCGCGGGAGATTTGCGGAGCCGATGCCGAGATTCGTACGGTCATCGACGCGATTGCCGGAGGCGTTTTCAGCCGAGGAGACCGCCTGCGCTTTATGCCGCTGGTGGATTCTCTGTTGAACTCTGATCGATACCTCGTCTTAGCTGACTTTCAGAGCTATCGTTCTTGTCATGAAGCCGTACTGCGAGCCTACGTACGGCGCGATGAGTGGACGCGACACAGCATTATGAATACTGCCAAGATGGGACGCTTCTCGAGTGATCAGGTCATTCGCAACTACGCCCGTGACATTTGGGAGGTCAATGTATGACGGAACCTCTCGGCGTCGCCGTTGTTGGGGTGGGGCGCTGGGGGACGACGTTACTGCGGGTGCTCGGACAACTGGAGGGTTGTCGGGTCCACTATGTTTACGACAGCGTACAAGAGACCGCAAATGAGGCGGCGGCCCGGTACCCGGGCGTCATTGTCGCTAACGCGCTCGACCAAGTGCTGGCTTCAGATCAGGTGAAGGCGGTCTTGATCGCCACGCCGCCGGAGTCGCACGGCATGATAGCTCGGCAAGTGCTCGAGGCCCGTAAGCATGTTTTTGTCGAGAAGCCCATGGCTACGTCGCTGGCGGATGCCCTGGCTCTGGAACGCATAGCGCGCAACAGTAGTTGCCTGGTCATGGCCGGGCATCTGCTGCGCTACCACGCGGGGGTTGCAGCGCTGCGTCACTTGATCGTGCAAGGTAAACTGGGGCACATCGAGTGGGTCGTGTCCCGACGGATAGGGTGGCGTGCGGCCGACCGTTGTGGTCCTTGGTGGTCGCTAGCGCCGCACGACCTGAGCGTGCTGCGAGGCATCCTCGGAGCAGAGCCGGAGCAAATCGCGGCCACGCCCTGCATTCCTCAGCAGGCCTCACGTAGCTCGGTATTTAAAGTGCTGGGCGGTTCGCAGCCGCCGCCTTCCATTCGTTGTCCGACGCGCGTGGTCGCTGCGGCCTCATTTCCTGGACACACGTCGGCTCTAATCGACGTGGGGTTGCTCGACCAAAGCAAGATGCGACGCGTGATTCTGATTGGGCGACGCGCCATGGCAAAATTCGAAGACGGAACCGGTGGTGGGCTCTGGATTCGCCCCATGCATGAAGCGCTCGACCTCATGGCACTGCCGTCGCTGGATCAACCGCTAACCTTTGAAGTCGCCAATCACTATCTCGAGACGGTGGAAGCGGCAGCCAAAGGCGATGGGTGGACAGCGCTCGAATCCAGTTGGCCCGATGCATTGCCGACCGAGTTGCAGCAGTTCATTGCAGCTTGCCAAAACTCACGTCTGGCAGAAGCTGAAATGGAAGATGCCCTCGCCATCATGCGCGCACTGGAAGTGGGGGCTCGCAGTATGCGTGAAGGGGGCCGTCCCTTGAATGTGCCGCAGCCGATGCGTAGCGCCCCGGGTGAATTCGACAGTTCGCATTTTGCGCTCTGAAAGCCGCATTGGCGATCACGGCGGGCTTGCGCGTGTTATGACTTTTCGCTGTGGTTGACAGCGCGCGTCCTCATAGTTTGGAGCTTGGCTCCCTCATTACGGAGGTGAGAGCGTCCGTAGCAGCATTGGCGATGCTAGGTGCGATTCGCATCTTGGTGCTTCCGCTCGCGGCCTATTGCATCAAGACGAGTGTGCCGCTCTACCTGCCATTCGCGGTTGGTTTCGTATTGGAGCCGGTGAGAAGCGCTACTGCGATCATCTGTCGTCGCAAAGTGCGTCGCGGCGCGATGGTGGGCTTTGCTACCGAGGCGCTTGACGCTTCGCGCCTAGACAATTCTGGCAGTGCAATGCGCGCGGCGTTCGTTGCCGAGCGCGCTGTCTCGGTCGAAATACCGGGCCTCTGCGCAGGGCTGCTCGCTACGTGCGTGCTGCTCGTGCTTGGTGCGTCGCGTTTGGGAATTGGCCTGGTGACTGGGGTTGTGTTCGTTTTGGTGGGAGGCGGGGCGCTTGGCATCGTT
>CAZCNI010000162.1:0-5563 GCA_964499765.1 uncultured Polyangiaceae bacterium | reverse complement strand
CGTTTGCATCAACTTGGGCGTGCCCTCGAATAGTCGACCGCAACCCGCACCAAATAGGGTGTCCCCGGTGAACACAGTATCTTGCACGCAATAGGCGAGCGCGCCCAGTGTATGACCCGGTACACTCAAACACCTAAAGTCGAGGCCGATGCAATCAAACTGCTCCGTATCGTGCAACCCGCGTGTGGCCCCATTGATGCGCGGCAGATCGTAATCCGAGCAGTAGACGAACAGCCGCCTTGGCTGTTTGCGGCACAGCTCCTCGATGCCTCCCACGTGGTCCCAATGGTGGTGCGTGCACAATATGCCAGCCAAGCGCAGGCTGTGCGCTTCGAGTGCTTCCAAAACCGGACCGCTTGCGCTGGGATCGACCACCAGCGCTTCGCGTGAATTCGCCTGCCAAACCAAGTAGGCGTAGTTGTCGGTCAAGCAGGCAACGGGTTCGATGTTCACGCGCCCGAGCCTATCAAACTTACCGGCGAATCGCTAAACCACAGTTCCGAATGGCTTCCGTACCCCGTGATTGCTTCTGGGTTGGAATGATGATGTTGTTGAAGCGCGAACAGTGCAGGCTCGTTGGTGAGCAGAGTGGCAGCAATGGGCCCAATCGGGTTGCTCGGACATTCCCAGAGGGGGGTATACGAAGAACGAATCTACAGCGAACTCACAACGAACCAAGGGCGGACCGGGACTGGCCTCCGGATGCTTGCAGAGCGCCTAGCCGGGCTGCTGCTGGGGCGAGGAGGTGGAGGTTCCCGGTATATATAGGGGACCCTTAGCGTCAAGCCTTGTGAGGTTCAATCTCATGGACGGCCATTGGCTCGTCAACGGGCTCAAGCTCATGGGGCGCGCCGCTGGTCACGACGGGGGCGACCAGCCGCCGTTCGGCAAGCGTAGGTGGTTCCCAGTCGTGTTCCCCATTTGGATGCCGAGCGATGGGGCGACTGGGTGGGGGTTGAGAGTTGTCGAAGCGTGGCGGCAGCGTCCAAGTGGCGCTTGCTGCACATTCGGGCATGAACTGAGTGGCCGTGTCGTGGATGAAGCCCTGCAACTGACGACTGGTTGCGACCAGATTGGAGGGCAACTGCTCCAAAGCGGCAACCAGTGCGTCCAAGGAGGTGAAGCGCCTGCGCGGGTCACTGTGTGTTGCTTGACGGAGAATTCGTGCCACCGGCTCTGGTACAGGCAGTCCCATTCTTTCGACGGAGTCCACGGGCGGAATGCTCTGCTGTGCGGCAGAATCTTTGAATGGTCCTTCGGTGACGCCGAGCAATGGTGGTTCTCCTACCACTCCTCGGCGTTGTCGAGGGACCACCACTTCATCGCGTCGTGCTTGCGGGCCACCTTGTGGCAATTGAATCCAACGATTAGTCAACAGTTGCCAAAACGCAATGCCCAGCGTGTAGACCTCGGGCGAGCCGGGAACACTCGTAGTCGTCCCGAGCTCTTCGGGTGACAGATCTGCTGCAACACCTGGCAACTGCGCCACGCGCGGGCTGCGGAGCAGCGCAGACAAAACGCCGATGTCCGTGAGTAGCACTTCACCAAACAAAGCAATCAACGCGCTATCGGAAACCACGACGCGGTTTGGGGCTAATACGCCAAAGTCCATCATCAGGCGGCGGGCAGATACGGCAGCCCTTGCTACATCAAGAATCAATCGCGTTGCGACTCCGACCGGGATGGATACCGCTGATTCGATGAGACAGCGTTCGAGATCGATTAACCGAATGCCTGCCAAGTACTCGCTGACAGTAATGAGCTCACCATCGAGTTCGGCAACGCCAAGTGACTTAACAATTGCAGGGCTGCGCAACCGCGCACATGCACCAGCCCCGCTGCGGACGCGCTCGACGTCATCGGCGCTGAGTAGCCCGCGAGGTATGCGACGAATCGAGACTAGTCGTCCCGTTTCCGAACCACTGGCGAGGCGCCCGAGCCAGATCGAACCGATGATGCCCGGCGACATTTGCCGTTCATATTGGACAACCACTTCACCTGTACCGCTCGCGACGCTTGCGGCAACTAACATGTCAGAACCCACGCTAGGGTTAACGCCTCAACTTAGGAGTCCAATAAGACGCAGCCTAAGCAATATTTGGTTTGCTGTACACTAAAGTCGGTTGGAGTGGGAATGCGACTCACCAGATTCCGAAGTGACTGCCAAGTCCAGAGGCGAAGACTGCGTTCCGTAGGGGCAAGGCAAATAAGAGGGAGCGCATAGTCGGACTGGACTTGGCTACAGATTTGGTGTCCGCCTGTTCGAGGCGGTAGCTCACTAATTACTGTCCAATGCTCACGTGTCTTCCAACCATATAGTGCGGCGTTGTCCCCCACTTGGGCGAATAGCCGTAAATGAGAGTGCCGGTGCTTCCGGTTGCGTCATCGAAGATGACGGTTCCTTCCCAACTGACGCTTTTACCGGGTTGTGGCACCGCTTGATCAGCGACGAGTTGAGTGGGTGGAGACCAGTCAATGGCATCTTTGGACCAAGCGGCATAAAGCCCGCTGTGCGTGGGTGGCTGACCCGACATGCGTTCTTGATAGGAATCAATGCCGAAAATCATCAAGAATCGGTCAGCTTTCTTGGAATAGCTGACATGACCTTCTAGTGCGTTGGCTGACGAAAAGCCGCGCGCCGTAATGACGGGCGTGTCGTGTCCACCAATGCCTGGTTCCGAAAAGGAACCGTTGAAGTACTTCTTGAACGCGCCGGGCAGTGGTGGCCCACTGGTTAGGTCGGCGCGGGCGATGCAGATATCGACGCCGCGACCATTGATGCGTGAATGTTCGGTGTAGTAGACGTACACATAGCGACCGTCTCTGGACACTATAGCCCCCGGCTCTGCTGCGCCGCGATCGCCCTGATCGGGATAGGCAGCCCACGACTTTGACTGGCTGCTCGTGATCACCTGACCCACCTTTCTCCAGGTCACGCCGTCATCCGAGCGAGTCAGCCCGATGCTCGCATAGAACCCTGGAATACCGCCGGCCAACGCCGGCAGGCCAATGTGATCCTCGGCATGATAAAAGCCGTAATAGGTTCGCCCCAATTGAATCACCGCGCTAATCCCGGCGTAGCCATTGTCGAATTCACCAGCTGTTCCCGGGCTCAGGACTTTGGTGGCCGTTGCAAGGTGCTGCAGGTTGGGACCCTGCACGATGTAGCTCGAGTCCTTCGCAGTGACCATGAGCCTTAGCAGCGGTTCAGTTTGAATCAGAGCCGTACCTTCATCCGGGAAATAACTAAGACCCAATTGTCCGTTCTGCAGCAGCGTGAAGGGACCACCGACATCCAGTGTTGGCAACGTGTCGAGCGCCGTTGGGATGCCAGGGTCCTTCTGTTTGCTGCCCGAACATGCGCTAATGGACAAGCCGATGCAGATGATTGAGATAGCGTAATGTGTCCCCATGTGTGTCTCCCTAGGCAGCTTACCTCTGCTGGACAAGCAGTATAGCCGACACCAGTCGGTTCGGGGCAACCTTTACTTGACCCGATCGTGGAGTTCCACGGCGAAGACCGCCCGCCACGCGGGCGCACCCAATTGTGCGTGGATGCCCTCACCAAAACCGAGTTTCACCAGCGTCTGCGAACCATCTGCGTCCGTGCGCTCGAACCGCGCACCGAGGAGAGCTTCCACACTTGACGTGTATTGGCCAAATATGTCACCAATCGCCGTTGCGCCCCAGAACTCAGGTCCAACTACGACTGCACTGGCACTGCTTACGGTGAACTGAGAGCCGGCGGCCACACCGAACAGTAACTCACTGCCGCGCGGTGTGCCCGGCGTGGGCGATTCATCCAGCGGCCGTACGTGAACTCCGAGATGTCCTGCATAGGCGAGCATGCCCAGCTCACCTGCGAACAGCGCACGGAACATGGCGCGTGGCGTGCCGTCCGTTCCATAAAGAGAACGCTCACCAGAAGGTACCCAGAGTTGAGCGCTCAACCCAAAGCGCAGCGGGTCTTGGAGCCCACCGAACAAGCGCGCATCGAGCCCTACCCGAAAGTCCGTTACCTTGTCAGGGTACTTCCCCGGATCCACTGCGGGCGCCGCAAATCGGTACCCCGCTATGGTGCCGCTCGTTCCCGCTGTATCGAGAGGGTCTGCAATGTTCAGCGACAATCGGTAGCGGTCGTAGAAAACCGCCATGCCTACATCCACGAAGGCCTGGTGCGAAACCACGTCGAGTTTTGCGGTGCCGTCAGCTGATGCCACTGAATAGGGCCGGTTCGCGTACCCACTCGTTACCGTCAGACCCGCACCAAGCTTGCCATCGAGCTTCAAGTCATCCATGACCAACCACGCCGCACCTGGCGGCGCTGGGTAATAGCGCTCAACCGCAAACCCTTGCGCCATCGGCTGTGCCCCAGCGCGCAGCGTGCAGAGCGCCACAGCAAGCACCGCGGCTGCTCGCGCAGCCCACGACAAGATCTTGTGGCTAGAATTCTGCATGAACTCTGCCTCCTAGGATGTGCACAGGTCCACGGTCAGCATTGAAACCCGGATTTACCAGCAATTGGTAGTCAGCAGAGAGCCACAACGGGTTGAGCACATTGATGCTGTAGAAAGCCTCGAACACGCTCTCGGGCGCTTGCCGCAAGTGACCGTCGCCCACGAAACCGTCAACGCCTCCCATGGCCAAGTAGCGCGCGTGAATCGACGAGATCCAATTCGTGGCGCCGCCCACTCCGGTTACGTAGCGCGGTCGCCCCCACGCGTCGCCCTTGGCCAACACATTGACTGCCAGCGAGCTGTCCGTTGGTGTGTACGCATACACCTCGGATTGGCCATCGGAGATCATGGCTCGCAGCGAAACCCCGATCGATTCCGTCAGGTGTTGCTCGAGAGCCACACCAATGCCAACTTTATTGTTGGTGCGGCGCGCCCAGCACAGATCCGGCGCATCCGCGTTGGTGGACTTGTAGTTGTATCGAGTACCGCACGTGGCTGCGTTTTTGTCCACCGGGTCCGCTTGAAACGCCGCAATCGCATCATCGAAGCGTCCCGCATTGACTCGATTATGATAGGCGAGCACGCGAATGGCGCCCCCTTGCCCAAAGATCTGGTGCCGATGCTCGACTTCGATCTGGTCACCGAAGTACTTGTAGAGCCGCATCTCCCAATTGAGGTCGTTCGGATTCTTCGGCGGTGAGATGCGGCCAAGCCGCAGAGACCATTCATCGGTAATGAGCTCTGCTACGCCTCCAAGTGACAGGCCGCGCGCATCCGAGCCAAAATCATAAGCCGAATAGGTCATGAACGCCATGTTGAAGAACTGTTGGCGCGGGTCACCGGCAAACTCGTTCTTGTCCATGAAATCTAGAATCGTAAAGTTACCAACACGCAAGACCAATCGGCGGCGATCGACCTTGGCCCCGAGTTGCATAGGGTCTGAGGTCTTCTGCTCGCGACCGCCGCCGAGCCCGAATGTCTGCTGCAGATAGGCGCGTGCGCGATAGAGCTGAGGTGATTCAGTCCCGCCCTTCTGTAACTCGAAGTTCTGAATCGACCCGCCGATCCCACGCAGTTGCGACAGCGGCCGCTCTGCAACGACTTCG
>CAZCNI010000161.1:0-5564 GCA_964499765.1 uncultured Polyangiaceae bacterium | reverse complement strand
TTTTCGCATGAGAAGAACCTTCCTGCGCAGACGAGATTGTTGTGAAAAAATTGAGCGGGGCCTGCCACGAGCCTGTCCCTAGGGTGAACCAACTCGCCGTAAAATTCTGCGGGAACCCCACGGTAAGTCAAGCAAGTCAGTGCCGGGCTTGTCTATTTGTATGTCGTAGTCCCGGATGGCCCCAATGCGGGCACCCAGTGGCAAAACACGGAACAGCGCGAATATTGCGGGTTTGTGCTGGTGTGACTGGGAGCGAGGGGCAGCTAACCTTTCCGTGTTGCTTCCCCTTGCGCCGGCCCCGGAGGGCGCCAACGCCCTCCCTTCACCAGCCGCGCCATGGAGGATTGCCCGAACTCATGCATTGTCTGAAGTGGATCGTCTCCTGGCGTTCTCTGAACTGCCCACCAAGCCCTCGCTTGGTTGCAAAGTGCGCTCTGCCGCTCCGAACCCATCGCCCCGGAGCACTGTCACCCAACTCTAGTTGCCGCCTTCCCAGGTTCTGCGTACCATGGCCAGAGGTCCATGGGAGATTTCGATAGGGAAGTGGGTGACCGCATTAGCGACGCTGAGGTGTCGATAACAGAACGGTTCACAGCCCTTTTTGAGCATATGCAAGAGGGAGTGGCTCTACACGAGGTCATTTGCGACGCCGAGGGGCGCCCCATCGACTACCGTATCCTCGACGTCAATCCCCAGTTCGAGCAACACACGGGCCTGCGGCGTAGCGAAGTGGCTGGCAAGCTCGCGTCGGTCGTATACGGGACTGGCGCTCCGCCCTATTTAGAGGAGTTCTGCGCAGTGGGGATGGGCGCGCCACCAAGGCGACTGGAAACCTTCTTTCCGCCCTTGAATCGGCATTTCAGCATCTCGGTTGCTCCGCTAGGACCGAAAGCCTTCGCCACGATTTTTTTTGATATCACGCTGACCAAGCAACAAGAGGAGTCCATCGAGAAAAGCCGCTTGCATCTGCGCGCTTTGCTCGACAACCAACCCCATTTAGCGTGGCTAAAGGATCGCGAAGGCCGCTTTCTGGCGGTCAACCGGGCTTTCTCGAACGCGTGCGGGCAACCCTCCCCCGAGTCAGTCGCCGGTAAGACGGATCTCGATGTTTGGCCTCGTGAGCTCGCCGAAGCCTATCGTGCGGATGATGCCGCCGTAATCGCATCAGCCACACAGAAAGCCGTTGAGGAGGAGATCGCAGACATCAACGGGACACGGTGGTTCGAGACCTACAAGAGCCCGGTGTATTCGCCGGACGGCGCTATCGTTGGCACGACAGGCGTTTCCAGGGATGTCACCTTCAGGAAACGGGCCGAGGAGGCGCGGCTGCAGAGCGAGCGCAAATTCGCGCAAGTGTTCGATCAAGCCCCTGATCTAATTGCCGTGTCAAACTGGGAGGGCGAGCTGCTCTACGTCAATCGCGCCTACTGCAGGGTAGTCGGAATGTCGCGCGAGGAGCTGTTGGGGCGCAATACGATGACTTTAGGGGTTTGGGAGAACTCTGAAATTCGCTCTCAATCGCTGGTGCAGCTGCAACGTGAGGGGCGCTTCGACGCTGCAGAAATCGTCATTACCAGCAATGGCGGCGAGCGGCGCCACTTGGAGGTATCCGGTTCACTCATCGAACTCGACGGCAAGACCGCCATCATCGCTGCTGGGCGCGACGTGACCGAGCATCGGTTGGCAGAACGCGCCGCCGCGGCAAGTCGCGAACAGCTGCTGCGCGTGTCGGAACTGGCCCATATTGGCCACTTCACCATTGATGGCAAGACGCGCGAAATCACCTGGACGGCGGAGCTGTTTCGCATCTTTGGCCGCGAACCACATACGTTCAAGCCTACGATCGAGTCGGTCATTGCATGCGTACATAAAGCAGATGCCGACGCAGTTAGGGCCGCGGTTGATCGCGCCATCACCACGGGCGAAGCGCAGCAAGTGAACCATCGAATCCTGCGGCAGTCTGGGGAGGTGCGCTTCTGCCTGACCATCGTCGAACGGGGTGAGGTTGGGGCTTCGGGGGCACCTAGCATCTATGGACTCGTGCAAGACCTTACCGAATTGCGCCGCGCAGAGGAGAATCAGCGCAAGCTCGAGCAGCAAGTGATGCAGGCACAGAAGCTGGAGAGTCTCGGGGTGCTGGCTGGAGGCATTGCGCATGACTTCAACAACCTCTTGACCAGCATTCTTGGCAACGCGGATCTTGCGCTGAGTGAGCTCTCGCCAGCAAACCCCGCCCGCACTTATCTAGATGACATCGAGACGGTCACTCGACGTGCCGCCGACCTTTGTCGTCAGATGCTCGCCTATTCGGGCAAGGGCCGATTCGTAGTGCAGCCGCTGTCGCTCAATGACCTCGTCCGGGAAATTGCGTATCTGCTCACCGTATCCATCAGCAAAAAGGTCGTCGTCAAATATAACTTCTTCCCGGATCTACCGAGCGTGCTTGCCGACGCGACTCAAGTCCGCCAGATCGTGATGAACCTCATCACGAACGCATCGGAGGCAATTGGCGAGGTGAGTGGCGTCGTGACTTTGTCCACTGGCATCATGGATTGCGATGAGGCTTATCTTCAGGGTGCGGTCGGAGATGCAGAAATCCACCCGGAGGGGCAATACGTGTTTCTCGAGGTTTCGGACACGGGCTGCGGGATGGATTCGGATACGCTGAGCCGTATCTTCGATCCATTCTTCACCACGAAGTTCACGGGGCGTGGTCTCGGATTGGCAGCCGTGTTGGGCATCGTGCGGGGTCACAAAGGTGCTCTACGCGTCTATTCCGAGCAAGGCTGCGGCACGACCTTCAAAGTTCTATTGCCGTCTCATCGTCAACCAGCTCAAACACTCGAGCTGGCCGAGAGCACATCGCATGGCTGGCGAGGCCGGGGAACGGTTCTCTTGGCAGATGATGAAGAAAGCATTCGTAGCATGGGACGCCGACTGCTCGAGCGCGCAGGATTCGAAGTGCTCACGGCTTCGGATGGTCGCGAGGCAGTGGAATTGTACCTTCAGCATCGCGATGCCGTGCGGTTGGTCGTGTTGGATTTGACGATGCCACACCTAGACGGCGAAGCCTGCTTTCGCGAACTTCGCCGCGCAGATCCGCGCGTCAAGGTGATTATGACCAGCGGGTACAACGAACAGGACGTGGTTGACCGCTTTGTCGGCAAGGGCCTAGCAGGATTCGTACAGAAGCCTTACAGGGCTGCCGACCTCCTACCCAAGGTACGCGAAGTATTAGGCGAGTAAACGAGCTTAACCGTTATCGCAACTTGCAGCGACGCCCGCCGATGACGCAGCGGAATGGTCGCAGGACCATCTCGTCCGCTGGCGACGCTGAGGAGTGGTTGTAGAACCACTGCGCTTGCCTTCCGCTCCGGTGCTCAAATCCGCCAAGGATGTTCCGTGACGCCGAGGAATGGTTGGAGAACCACTCCGGTGCTCAGCCAAGCTTCGCCAGCGAACGAGCTTGTCGGGCGGGTTTACTGAGATGTCGATCAATAGTCAGTCACACGATGGCGGTCATCTCCTGGTCCTTCGATGACGCAGCGGAGTGGTCGAAGGACCATGACGCCGAGGAATGGTCGGTTACACGAGCGGGTTGTGCAGGACGATGGTTTCGTCGCGGCGGGGGCCAACGCTGATGATGTAATGCTCGATCTCGGTCTTCTCCGTGATGAAATCGAGATACGCTCGCGCCGCCTTTGGCAGCGCATCGAGCCGACGCGCGCCAGAGATATTCTCAGTCCAGCCTTTGAGCTCTTCGTAAACGGGAACTACTCGACCGGGCTCATCGAGCTCGTCAATCGGAAAGTCTTCGGTGCGCCCGCTCGGAGTGTCGTAAGCGACGCACACGAGTACTTTGCTAAGGCCCGTGAGAACGTCGAGCTTGGTAATGGCCAAACCATCAATTCCGTCCACCCGAGCCGCGTAACGCAGAGCAGGTAGATCGAGCCACCCAGTGCGCCGTGGACGCCCAGTGACGCTCCCGAATTCACCGCCCACTTCTCGTAAGTGAACCCCGACCTCGTCATCGAGCTCAGTCGGGAACGGACCAGCACCCACCCGCGTGGTGTATGCCTTGGTGATGCCTACAACATTGCGAATTCGGTTCGGACCAATGCCAGCTCCGAGCGCAGCTCCACCCGCGACCGCAGAACTTGACGTAACGAACGGGTAGGTACCATGGTCAATGTCGAGCAGCGTCCCTTGAGCTCCCTCGAAGAGAACGTGTGCTCCGTCGCGTAGCGCCTTGTCCACCAATAACGACACCGATCCGAGCAGCGGTACGATGCGCTCTGCGTGCTTGAGCAGAGGTTCTACGATCGAATCGACACTCGGTACGTCACCGCCAAACGCAGTAATGATTGGCGCCCAGGCATCAATCGCGAGCGCGATGCGCTCCTTGAGCTTCTCTGGGTTACGCAGATCTCCGGTACGAATCCCGGTGCGTCGAGCCTTGTCTTCGTAGGTCGGACCAATCCCCTTCTTGGTCGTTCCAATCGCGTTGGCAGCGCTAGCTTTTGATTCGCGCAGGCAGTCGATCAGCACATGATAGGGCAGAATCACGTGAGCCCGATCACTAATGACCAAGCGCGTATTGAGGGACTGGTGTCCACGCGCAATGAGCTCATCGATTTCACCCAACAGAACTGCAGGGTCCACGACCATGCACTGGCCAAGCACACACCGCGTTTCGTCGTGCAGGACTCCGCTCGGAAGCAGTCGAACCACCAATTTTTCATTACCAACCACGAGCGTATGGCCGGCGTTCGGACCCCCTGCATAGCGAACGACCCAATCGGCTCGCTCCGTGAAAAGGTCGACTATCTTGCCCTTCCCCTCGTCACCCCATTGGGCACCAACGATCACTACTGCTGACATAACATTGACAATTTCCTGCAGTGGGCCTTGTGCTTGAAAGCCTTACTTGACGACTCCAGCCCGCATGCAACGTCGGGCGCAATCAGCAAGGCGGGCCATAGTATCAGCTCACTCGCTGGCTGCACGCGATTGGACCGAAAAATGATGGATCAACTTCAGCGGCCAATTGGCCGCGTCAGCATTACTTTTCAGAACGCCCGCCCGTCAAGCTCGTTTGCTGGCGAAGTTTGACCGAGCACCGGAGCGGAACATCCTTTGGGGATTTGAGCACCGGAGCGCAGGGCAAACACAGCCAGCGGACGAGATCGGCGGGCGTGGTAGCAATATGCAATCAGTGCTCAGTTCTAAGCGGCTATTCGGCTACTTCGCCATCATCAGTACCGGCTTGATTGCTCTTGAGCTCGTCGTCGGTGAGATAGACCGCATTGCCATGCGCGGTGCCTGATGAAGGACTACTTGCAGCATTGTCGGAACCCGCGCTTGCGGTAGGTGCGGCTTGCACTAAGTTGCTCTCGATTTCATCGCCTTCGGCAACGCTTGCTGCAGCGCTCGCGGCTGGGGGCGCCGGTGAGTTGAGCGGCGGGGGCAACGGAATCGCCTCCAACAACCTGTTGTATTCGTTTTTAGTCAGATCGAACTGCGCACGCTCCTTCTGATCTAGGGTACGCAAACCGTCAAGGTTC
>CAZCNI010000160.1:0-5607 GCA_964499765.1 uncultured Polyangiaceae bacterium | reverse complement strand
TCCTTGCCATGAATCCGTTCGAACAGGTGTCTCCCCTCCCCCAGTGGCAGTTGCCCGGGCAGGGATCCGGGAATGAGATCTTCCACGTGCACTAGGTCAAGACTTGCCTTTTCAATCGCCACCAGGTCATTACCCGCCAAGATGCCAATATCAGGCAACAGTCGAGGCGTTGTCATGCCCCAACAATCACAGAACACGGTGATGTCCATCAGAAAATTGATGAACAGCACATGCTTCGGGTCGAAAGTCTTTAGGATCTCGTGCGTGGTTAGCGCCATGCCCCGTTGAAAGTCGGCATACGCGCCACCTTGCATGGTGATTGCTTGCTCGGGGCAGATCAGCACGCAGTGCTGGCAGAAGCGGCAATGGTGATAGAAGACACTCCATTGACCGTCATCCTTCATCGATAACGCTTGGGATTCGCAATTGTCCACGCAGGCGCGACACTGATTGCATTTGTCGCGATCCCATTCGAGCCCGCCTTCGAGCGCGTGCAGACGCCCACGCGTGCCCTCATCAACGGCTCCCATCGACAGGTTCTTCGATGCCCCGCCAAAACCACAAGCCCCATGCGCCTTAAAGTGCGACAGATCGATAAGGGCGTTAGCGTCCACGACCTCTCCAGCAAGATTCACCGAATCAAGATGTCGGTGATGGGGCTCAATCGACTTGCAATAGACATATCGATCGGCCGTGCCAGTGCCAGACACGATGGGGCAGCCCAGCACTTCACGCGTGTAGCCCCGATCGACGGCGTGTCTGACCGCCGCGGGACTGTCCGTGACAAATACCTCTCTTGCCCCCGCCTGCTTCACGCGGTCCACCAATGCCCGCACGAAGATCGGATGAATCGTGGAAAAGCCGGTTCCGCCGCCCAGGTGCATCTTGATGGCCGTGCGGCGCCCCTTAACGGTAGACCGAAGATCGAGCGTATCGAGCAGTCGCTCCCACTTGGCACCAATGGAATTTTTCGGTTCTAGATTGATGGGCTTAAAGCGCGCAAAAAGCAGTTCCGATGGCATTCGAGTTCTCCGCTGAGTCAGCAGCAGGCAGCCTAGCGGCATTGCGCGGGGAGTCAAACACCACACGTACTGTGGGCCCGCTTCGACCGCTGCGGCCCCAAAGCGCCAATTCAGGCGAACGATTCATCAACAGCGTATCAGTAGTCCAAACGCACGGCTGCTCCGAGCCACCACGGTCAAGTGCCGCACCAACAAAATCATAAACGTTATTCCTACTCCGATAGCAGCCCAATCAATTCCGTTTCGCTGATCTTGGCGGCACCTTCAGCACCTTCGAGTAATGAATTGGCGAGTTCGCGCTTACGATGATGTAGCTCGATGATACGCTCTTCGATCGTGCCTGCAGTCACCAGACGATACACGGTGACTGGGCGCTCTTGTCCAATGCGATGGGCGCGATCGGACGCTTGTTGTTCAGTGGCGGGATTCCACCACGGATCCAGGTGAATGACGTAGTCAGCGCCGGTTAGGTTCAAACCGAAACCGCCGGCTTTCAAACTAATGAGGAACAGATCGCCCTCTCCGGACTGAAATGCATCCACACTTGCGGTGCGCTGCTTCTGCGGCGAAGACCCATCGAGGTATTGGTAACGGATACCACGCTCGTCGAGGATCTTGCGGGCAAGGCCGAGAAAGTCCACGAATTGGCTAAAGACGAGCGCTCGGTGCTGGTTAGCCATGAGCTCATCGACGAGTTCCATGAACGCGCCAAGTTTCGAGCTCTCCAGATTGGCTTCAGGTGCAACCAAACACGGGTGACAGCAGAGGCGCCGCAGGCGCATGAGTTCGGCCAGAATCTGCACGCGCAATTGCGGGTTCTTGGTTGAATTTTCGAGTTTCGCCAGCGCGCGTTTGCGAAACCCTTCGTAGAGCTGGGCTTCTGCCAAGCTCAAGTCGACCGTGTGTCGGATCTCGGTCAGGGGCGGTAGGTCATCGAGCACTTGGGCTTTGGTGCGCCGCAAGATGAATGGTTTGATGACGCGACGCAGTTCCTTGCGCTGGCGAGTCGCGGTCTCGTCGTTGGCTTCTCCGGCGCGACCGAAGCGGTGTTGGAACCGCTGCGCGGATCCAAGCAGGTGCGGGTTCAAGAAATGAAACAGACTCCACAGATCGCTCGGATGGTTCTCGATCGGAGTGCCGGTGGCAACAATGCGCGTTTGCGCGCGCAGTGAATAAGCCGCTTTGGCCCGCAACGTGTCCGCGTTCTTGATGAACTGCCCTTCGTCTAGCACGACGGCGGACCATTCGAGCGCCTGCATTGCTTCAACATCTTGTTGCAACAGCGTGTAGCTCGTGATGACCACGTCGCGTTTCTTCAAGCTTTTGAGCACTTCGGAGCGGCCCGAGCCCGAATAATCGAGTGGTCGTAGTGACGGCGCGAAGCGCTCGATCTCACGGCGCCAATTGGTACAAACCGAGGTGGGCGCGACCACGAGCACTGCGCCTTTGCTCGCACGGTGCAGCAATAGCGCGATAATCTCGACGGTTTTACCGAGGCCCATGTCGTCAGCCAAGCAGGCACCAAGGTCGAGTTCTGCAAGACGCGCCAACCAGTGAAAGCCTTCAATCTGGTAGTCCCGGAGTTCAGCCTGTAGTCCCCGCGGGATCGGGATGGGCTTCGAGAAGGCCGCGTCGAATCGCTGACGCCACTGCGCGGCAGTCTTGTCCAGCTTCAGTCCGGAATCTTCCGCTGTGAGTTGCTCGAGTGACGCCAGCGCCCCCATCGGGATGGCGAGTTGATTGGCCTTACCGTGACGCTGCTCGGCTACGCGCAGCGCCTCGACCAAGTCACGCAATTCTTGCTCGAGCTCGACGTATTCGCCCGACTCGAGTTTTACGAAGCGGTCCGACCCGTCCGCAAGCAGTGCCACCAATTGCTGCAGGTCGAGGCTCAAGTTGGAATCGACCGTAAGCGTGCCGCTAGCGAGAAACCAACCACCGTCGTGCTGGATCGAGCCGCGTAGCGCACGCCGTCCAATCGTAGCCCTGAGCTCGAAGGACTTGCCGTAGGGCCACTCAACACGAATACGCTCACCGACACGACGCATTTGCGACACGAGCTCGAGACATTGCTCGGGCTCACTAAGCACGAAGTTACCCGGTTCGATCTCGTTCAGATCCAGCGCCGGGCAGTCACGGAGAATCTCATCGAGGCGGCTCTTTTCTTCGTCGAGATCACGTTCCGTTTGCAGGAGCGTGCCATTGACGTTGCCAATCAAGGTGGGCACGCCATGCGACGTCGGCAGCACTGGGCCGTGCTCGCCAAGCGGGCGCACGGTCGCGGTAACATTGAGCCCCGCTCCGCCCGGCACGAGCCGCAACCAGGGCGTTGCGTCGGGGGGAACCATCTGCGCATTGACATGCTCACTGGACTGCACCACAACGAAACTCGCCAACCCACCAAGAACATCGAGCGTCTGCTGTTTGCCTGCCGCTGGGATCACGAGCCCTGCACCAACGACGTTAGCAATTGCACTTTGCTGCTTTTCCAGGCAGTAAACCACCCAGCGTTGTGCCTCTCGTTTCAATTGCGGCTGTTCGGTGACGCCGAGGGGATCCATTCTGATGACGAGCTTGTCTCCGCTCGATTCCGCGCGCAGACGCACTTCGCCGCGCACGAGCTCAGCCGGCGTGTCGATTTCCGGTTCCACGAACACGAGCGGGTGACCCACCAGCGCAAGCAGCCCCTGCGGGTCAATGTAGTAATTTCGATTCACGTAGCCGCCCCAACCCGAGGAGACTTCCTCACGAATGTGCGCCGCCACTCGCTTGTCGTGTGCAGTCAGCAGCGCGTATTGCGCGCCGTCAGGTTGCAATTGTTTGACCGCCACTTTGCGACCGTTGCTCCAGCCAGCAGTGCCCCGCTTCTGCAGAATCGGTTCAACCAAACAGTTCTCTGGCGTCACACGCCACGCAATGCGTTCTTGTGCCCCATCAATTGCAGCACTCTCCGACTGCGTGCCGGCAAGTTGTCCAAGCGCTTGCAGCGCCAGCTGCCAAGCAGGTTGCGCTGCGTAGAGTTCTACCAATGGCCGCGCATTGGGCTTTTCCTTGGGTCGTGGCGGCACGGAAGCGTGAGTGTTCTGCGGTCGCGAGCTCGGCTTCGGTTTCGCTCCCTTGTCCATGGACTCGGACAATCGGTGTGCAACCGCTAGATACTCGTCGGATAGCCATGCGTAACCACCCGCGCTCAGGGATTCGTGCGCCTGCACTAGATGTGGCAGCAACAACTCGCGCTCACCGTCGGGCACGGAGAACCACGCCGCATAGAGGCCGCGCAGGAGCAATGCCATGCAGTCGGCGACCAGAACGGGTTGCAGCAAATGGCGCGACGAATCTGCCTTTCTGGGTGCGGTTGCGGCGTCTACGAGGTTCTTGAGCATCAGAGCCGAGTCGTGAAACTCATAGCTCTTGTTTCGTTGGCAACTGGCTGCCTGACGTGCCACTCGCGCCAGGTCTTCGCTCGAGCCGCGCCGCAACAGTGCCAACGCATGAAAGAGCACGTAGAGCCTGGGCAATGGGACTTCGGTCTTTTTCTTGCCGGTTTGCCCCTGTATCAGGCTCGAGGTCTTCTCGAAGCCATCAACGGCCGCTGCATCGTCACCGCGGAGCAACGCCAGTGACGCCACCAGCGCGTCTGCGACACTCGACCTCGCTAACCCGGGCACGCGCAGTTGCGCTTCAAGGCATTCGCTGTCGCCGCGCAGCAGCGCGGCTTCCGCGAGCAGCAGTCGTATCTCCGGAGCGTCGGCATCCAGCTCCGCGACGTGCTTACGGACCCACGAATACATATCGAACGTGGGCAGACCGAATCGATTCGTATAGTCCAGGGTCCAAGCCAGTAGTGCCGCACGGTGTGGCCCAAACCCAGCGAGCCACGAAGGGTCGAACGGTTCACACACGGCTTGCACCAGTGGGTTCTCGACGATGAACCGTTCCGGGTTCTGCGTGGCGCATTGGGCAAGCAGGGTCGTGGCCTGATGCAACTCTCGACGCTGCAGAACGACACGAAAGTCGAACCAGGCGGCCTCGCTATTATGAGTCGAGTAGTGAAGGTATGGGTGAGCGGGTGTCCGGATGGCATTCGAGATTCTGTCGAGGACTCCGCGCTGCGCCGCGTCGCGCAACGACAATTCCCGCGTGAAGCGCGCGCAGTCGAACTCCGAATCATTCTGCACGACCAGTCCCCGCTCGATGAGCACTTCTAGTGCACGGCGCAGGGTTACGGTCGAATGAACTCGATTGGCGGTATCACGCAGTCCGGCGGCTCGCACCAGATCCGAGAATTGGTTGACGTTACGTGGCCCCGTCAGGCTAAGAACCAGCAGAAGGTCTAAACGACTGCTTTTCTCGGCCACGAGCTTGCGAAAATGGGCTACGACCGGATCTGGCACGGTGGCGGATCTATCACATCAAGAGCACAACACCACAACACGCGTGGCCTGCCGAGCAGCGTCCGGTCGCCGCTCGGCGCGCAGGGGTGCCCGGAAAACCAGCCAATTGAAGCCTCGCGACCAACGTCCGGAGTGTACTCGTCGACTGCTTTTTTGGCCGAGCCGACGAGAAGATGCACCAGGCGCGGCGA
>CAZCNI010000159.1:0-5622 GCA_964499765.1 uncultured Polyangiaceae bacterium | reverse complement strand
CGTCGTCGTCCACCGCTTTGGCCGCGTCGAATCCTGCGTTCGCCCAGCTTGAGTCTGCCGTCGCCGGCTGGCTCCGAACAAGGTTTTCCTTGTAGAGCGACGAGTACCAGGTCCCGAAATCCTCTAGCAGTTTGATATCCGGAGTGTCGAACTGTCCCGTCGTCGCTGGCGGGACGTTCAGGACGAGCGTCGTGTTCATACCGACCGTGTCGAAGTAGACCGTCTCGAGTGACGTGAGCGTCATCACCGAGCCATCCGCGTGCCAGAACCAGCTTGAGCCGCGATCCGACACGGTCGCGTCAACCGGGTACCACACGTTCGACGGGCCGCCATTGGGGACGTCGGCCACGCTCGAGGTCGAGCGACTCCCTTGTCCATACTGATTGCCGATCCAGCGGACGCTGGCGCCGCTAGTGGCGATCTCTGGACCTAGCCAGACGAGTACGTTGGGCTGCAGTCGTTTGGCGAGTTGAGCGATCCCCCCCCAGTCGAGTGCAGGCGCGCGATGCCCGTCGAAATAGATTTCATATACGGGACCATAATTGGTCAGGAGCTCTGTGAGCTGGTTTCGGAAGTACGTATCGTAGTCGGCGGCCGAACTCGGATAGTGTTCGTCCCAGGGCGATAGGTAGAAGCTCATTCTCATTCCCGCCGCTCGCATGGCGTTCGCGAAGTCTCCGACAACGTCGCCCTGACCGTTCTTCCACGGGCTGTTCTTGACCGAGTAGTCCGTTTGAGCAGATGGCCAGAGGCAAAAACCCGTGGCGTGTTTGGTGACTAGCAACCCTTCGCGGAAACCAGCATTCTGAAGCTCGCTCACCCACTCGGTTGCGTCGAGATTCGTCGGGTTGAAGAGCGAGGGCGAGTCCTGGGAGGCGTCTCCGTACTCGGTGCCGTCGAACGTGCCGAGGCCGAAGTGAATGAATGCGGCCAGCTCGGTTCGCTGGTGGGCAACTTGAGCTGGGCTCGCAAGCGGCTGAACACCCGCAGGGCCACCGGACAAGTTCGGGCAACCTTGGATCGGTGCGATGATACTGCCCCCTCCCGAACTTCCGGCATCGGCCCCCGCGCCGTCGCGAAAGAGCGCGTTCACGGAGCTGGAACAGGCATTGCCCGCTACGGGAATGGTGCCCAGAACGCATGCCATGACACCTAGTTGTGGCTTCAACATTAGGTAAGATCCTTTGACCGATCGAAATGGCTCAATTCGAATGCGAGATCTCTCACGAGCTAAAGTGAAAACGCGACGCCAACCGCGGCAAGCAGGTAATAGCCAGCGATCCCGGTTACCGTTTGGCCATTGACGTCTCCCTTCGCGGCCCGTAGTACTCCACCACTTTCCAGCGTTAGGCAGGGCCCAATCTTCATTCCAGGCGGGGCCTCGAACGACACTTGAAGTCCCGCACTGGAAATTGCTCGTGAGCCTGCACCGGTTCGTACATCTGCTAACGCAGTCGTGCCTTGTATCCACGCCCACCCCAATTCGGCGCGCAGCGCCAGGTCGACTACCGCGATCTGCGTAGTGAACCGCGGCCCCAGACCAAGGCCCGCACTCGCGCTCCGCAACAGCACGTCACCAAACTCGACACGAACGCGGGAGTAGCTGGCACCCACATCGAAATCCGCGTGGAAAGAGTTTCGATGCCCGGTGAATCGAACTCGGCCACCCCACAAGGTCGTGTCCCGTGTTGGTATCGTGCGCACCTCCGCCTCGACTTGCATCGAAAATGTGTCGCGCCAAGGGCGATTAAGGAACGGCCGCGTGAGTGGCTGCACGAGAGGTCGATTGGCGGGAGGGGGGATCGGTTCAGGCGTCTCGTCGCGGGCATCACGTCCAAGTGATCGAATCAGCTCAGCCACGGCTAAGGCGAGCGCCCGGGGTCGCACCGCTGGCGCCACATCGGCTAGGGAGATTTCTCGCTCGAGCACGCGCGAGCCTTCTGGCCCCTGCGCTGCAATCCGCACCTGATCCCCACCAGTCGCACAAGGAATGATCTGCTCGATCGTCACGAGGAGTGAATTAGCCGGATGCACCCCGTCACTGGACTCTGCGAGCGCGCAGCAGTGCAGTCCTCTTCCGGCGAGTTCGACTCGCAGCGAATCGAGAAAAGCGCTGAGCGGAAACGAATTTGCTTCGCACCGCGGAGGCGACACAACAACGGAAAGTACCTTGGACTGGAACGGCACCGAGTTTGGTTCGGCCTCAACCTGCTGCTCAGTCAGAAGAAGGGCAAGCGAAAGGCCCAGCCACCGCAGTTGTCCCCGAGCAGGCGTGCGAACGATCATCACTGATGGCGCCAATCCTGAACGGCTCGTGCGTGGTGGCCATTGGGAAATTCCTCGAGGTATGCTTCCGCCGCCGTCCGTGCACCCGCGGAGTCACCGCCGCGCGCGCAGGCTTCCACGAGACGAGCCAGCACATCCTCCCTTAGACCCCGCGGCACACCGAGAGCGAGGGCCTTACGGAATGCCGAAACCGCGGCGTGCGCACGGCCCAAGGAATCCAGCTCGAGTCGACCCAAGGCAAATGCGGCGAGCGGTGCCTGCGCGTCGCTCGCGAATTCGGAGAGAATGCGCTGCAGGGGCAGCACTGCCTCAGCTGGGTGCCCGGAGAGTCGGGCCACATCGGCCAGCGCCAGAAGATCGTTCACGCCGAGCTTCCTCGATTCGCTCCGAAGCCCTTCGGCACCCAAGGCCGCATAGGCTTCCTCGTTGTGGCCGTGGCGGGCGAGTTCCCTCCACGTTCGCGCCGAAGCCGTGCGACCCTTGGAGGTGCCATCTTCGTGGTTTCCAACAAGAGTCGGAGAATCTGACGTTGCGCTGGACGTGCCACCCTTTTCTGGCGACACGGACAGCGTGGCGCTGGCGGCGGGCATCGGTCGCTGTGCTTGCTCCGCGACCTCCAGCGTCTCACCAGCCGAAAGCCGACGTGCCCGATCGGGAACCCGCTCGCCTCGCACGAGCACCACGCCATGTTGCACCTCCACGCGCAACCGACCAGGCCCGCGTTCACAGGCGAATGCAGTTCCAACCACTTCGACCGTGGCCAAGCCGCACTCGATGACCCAGTGACGTGGACCACCCGGGCGCACCTCGAAATCAGCTCGACCTTGCACGACGATCGCGGAGAAAGTGGTTTCCGAGCTCTCAAGCGGTTCGACGTGCGTTCCCGGCGAAAGCCTGATGATCGAACCATCGGATAATCGAATCTCTTTTGCCAATTTATCCGCGTCGACCGCTGCGAACTCGCGACCGTCGGCGAACGCAAGCGGTCCGACATCGTGGTGGATGCGTGAGGACGTCGCGATGACTACCCCGATGGCCGTCACACCGCCCAAAACGAGCGGAAGAATTCGCCGCTGGTCTCCTCCTCGAGCCAGTGAGTTCATCTTCGTCGCAATCCGCTGCAGGGCGGCCTCGTCCACCGGATCGAGAAGTTGGTCCTTCAGCGGAAATCGAAGTTGGCTCACGGTGCCCCCTGGTCGAACGACACGTGATGCGCCATCTCGGCATCAACGGCAGCGATGCGGCGTTTGGCGGTAGCAAGCGAGCATTCGCAAGCAGAGGCAACTTCGTGCAGTGAAAGGCCTTCGACCCTTCGGAGCATCCAGGCGATACGCCGATTGGCGGGCATGCGACGGAGCACTTGATCGACTAGCGCGAGCTCCGCGCGGTCATCGGGACGCAGGGACGGCGCAGCGAGTGCCTCCAATTTCGCGTCGGGAGGTTGATCAAGGCCTAGCAGTTTCAGCAGTCTGCCTCTGCGCAATCGACGTCGCACAAGGCTGACCGCGATTTGGGCCAGCCACGCTCGAATGGCTGCAGGCTCTCGAAGGGTACTTAGCTGCTCGAAACCCAAGACGAATGTGTCCTGTACGACTTCCTCTCCGTCGCCACGGCTAGATAGCAACCGGGCAGAGATGGCTAGCAGGTAGTGCGCATGACGGCGATAGAGCACGTCCCGGCTCCAGCGATCGCCGCGCAGCGCTCGCTCGACCAACTCGACGTTGCCAATGTCGTCGGCGGTCGGCAATACAATCGGCTGTTTCTGAGCCAAGGGCATCATGATGAAGATACCTGAGCAAGCACGAAAAGCTCACGCACGATATCCGCGACGTCGTCTGAATATGTCCATCAATTAGCCGGCCGAGCGCCGCAGTTCTCAACCAGTCCCAATTCACGCCGTCTTCTCATGAAATTGCGAACCTTGGTCGCCGGCCAATGCTGGCCTACTTTGCGCTGACCACCACTGCGGACCCGTCGTACTTCACCACTTGATCCGCGGTAGCCGTGACACTCAACCCATTGCCATGGCTCTCTCCCACCCACACGATGTTGAACGTTCTGCTCGTAAGCATCCCCGTGAAAGAGCCCGTTAATGCGCCGATGCTCAGCTGCTGGGTGGTGTCGTTCCAGTCGAACGTGATTTGGGCGTACTTGCCAGTTTCGTAGTTGTACGTATCACCTTCGTCCTCATACAAGGTAAACGACCCATCTTGGCCCTTGTAGATGCGGATCTCGAGGGGATCCGCACTCTGCGTTGCGTACTCAATCATCGGACCCATGGGAACAATCGAGCCGGCTCTCACATACAGCGGTATTTGGCTCAGAGGCGCACTCGCCGTAACGGTGGTGCCTCCGGTTGCAGTCGAACCTGTCCAGAAGTCGTACCAAGTTCCTGCTGGAAGATAGACGGATCGGCTGGTGGCTCCGGTAGTGATGACCGGGTTGACCAGTATTGCCGGACCATACATGAACTGATCAGCAATGCCGAAGACCTTGGTGTCCTTCGGATAGTCGAAAACCAGGTGTCGCATGATGGTGTAGCCCTCGTTGGTGGTCTTCCAAGCCAGGGAGTAGATATAGGGCATCAAGCGATAATGCAGTTGGTCGACAGCGAGCAGGTTCGCCTTGCCGGTGGCGCTCCACTGGCTGCCATACAGTTCCTTGGGGGCTTGCCCATGGATGCGGAAGACGCTGCAGAAGGCGCCAAATTGGAACCAGCGGGTGAATAGCTCCTCCGAGGGCGTACCGAAGTAGCCGCCGATGTCGGTGGTCCAGTAGGGCATCCCGGAGAGCCCGTAGCTCAAGCCCGCGGGAATCTGCTTCACGAAGGTTCCGAGGTCGGCCTGGATGTCACCCGACCATTCGGAAGCGGAGTAGCGCTGGATACCCGCCCAGGCGCTGCGGGTCAGTATATAGACGCGCTTGGTGCTCGGCCCGACCTTGCGCCACCCTTCGTACAGTGCCTTGGAGTGTTGCAGTGGATAGGCATTGATGAAGAGCGCTCCCTTGCCGAGCGCTGTGTCTTGCGAGGCCACGTCGACGCTGTCCGGATACGCCTGCGGCTCGGTATTGTCCGCCCAAATCGCGTCCCAGCCGTACTTTCCGAGCAGACGATCATAGATCTGCTGGTACACCAGCGTTCTGGCAGCGGCGTTGAAGGTGTCGTAGAAGTGGTGCGAGGCACCGCTGGAATAGAGCGCCTTGGTCGGGCTTGTTATGGCGTTGAGCGCGTTGAAGTTGTCCTGGTCGTTCTCACCATCGACCGCCGCGGGCGGGTTGGACATCTGTTGATACTCCGGCCAGATCGAGATCATCCCGTGGACATTGTTGGTGTGC
>CAZCNI010000158.1:0-5628 GCA_964499765.1 uncultured Polyangiaceae bacterium | reverse complement strand
CTTATGTGCGGACGGTGGCTGTGTGGCGTGCTTCTTTGGCGTGGAAGACTCTGGTTGCTCTGCGTCCACGTCTAGCGCATCTTGTTTGAGCGCATCTGCTTTGTCACTCTTCTTTTGTGCTGCAGCATTCTTGGCTGACGCCATTTTCTTGGCCAGCGCGGAACCTGGTGCGGCAACAATGGGCCCGATGCTTGGGCTAGGCATTGGCGCCGGGGCGCTCGAACCTGAGGTTTTCTCCTCACCCGACCCGGGTGCAGCAGAAGCCGAAGCGGCGTCAGGCCTGTGTGACAGGCTCGCCGGTTTCGAGCTTTCCGATGCTCGCCTTTTGGTAACAATCGCTGAGGCAAGCTCGGGCACATCGTTGACCAGTTGCCAATCACTCATGCCGTCTTTCCAAACAAACACCTCATTGCTGAGCTGCCCGTGGACCGCCATGTCAGCGATTTCATCGGCCGTCAGAGACCGCTCATCGGTATCGCTGAAATTTACAGTCCAAGTATTGGATGGTGTTGGCTCTGGCGCAGCGAGAGAATTTTAGGCCGCCAGATCAGAGGCTTCACTCAAATGCTCATGCGCTCCAACTGGAGATATTTGCGACGAGTTTCCGTCCACAAGTATCTGGGTGCCACAGGACTTGCAGCGAACCTTGACCTTCTTACCTTTGATCTTGTCGTCGGCGATATTGTATTTGGCTTCGCAAGAGGGACAGCTGACTTTCATGGGAAGCGTTTTCCTAGGACCAGAGCTGCTTGGGGGCGCATGCGATTCCGGTCACTGAGATTTTCGCGGAATATCGAACTAATGGCAACTTCTGAAAGAGGAACGGACAATTAACGCCAATAGCCCATTTGGCGAATGGGATTGCAGACAATCTGCGAGCCGCTCGCATTCGGTGCGCCGTTCAATTGATGGGCACCAATGAAGCCCCGTCTTTGCCACAGAATTGGCTTGCCGCATCATATTGAGTGCCGCAAACCGGACAGATCCATCGAACCGGCACTGGCTCGGGTGATTTACTCTCACTGTAAGTCGTTGCCGTCGGATTCAGATCCGGAGGCTGGGCATTGGGCACCCAGTGGCGCCTTCGTCGCGCGAGCAACATTGCCGCCGCCCCTAGGAGCGCCGCCAACAGGGTTACGGCCCATATAAAGATGGTCCGCCGTCGATTGGCGCCAGAGTCAATTTGGGCGCCGCGAGTACCAAGCACGTTCGGTACGAATGCCTTGACTGAAGGAGCGTCGCTTTCACCCGCCGGATTAAATGACGGGCTCGTCAGCAACTCGGCGTAGCGCTGGGCTGAAACCACATAGACCATGACTTGCACTGAGTGCTCACCAAACTGAGCGCTAATCTGAACTTCCCCTTCGGTTGCATCGGACGCGACTTCCAACCTGCCGTTGGAATCGACTTTCACGCCCCTAAGGGGCTTGGAGAGTCGCCACAGAATTTTCTGCGCAACGGAACAGCCCTTCTCATCGAACAATCGAGCGCCAAACGAGAACTGCTCTCCAAGCCGCAGCAATTTGTAGGTGGGTGAGACTTCAATTCGCGCCACGGGGCCCCGCAAAACGCACGCACCGCTCGGTTTATCGAGCTCTGTCGAGGTGGGCAGCTGCGTCTCACCTTCCCGCCGTACGAGCGCAAAGTGCCGCGTGCGCCGCACCGAAGCGGAACACTGCCGACCCGCTATGGATACCTCGTAGCGACCCGTTTCATCCAAATCCAATGTCGTACCCGAGCGCACGAGCGAGCTAGTAATGATGACTCGCCGTGGATCATTGGGCGCACTACGGCAGGTGGTGGTCCACTGATTGGAGCCCGCCGCGTGAGCTACGGGAGAGACGCCAGGCTGCTGATCCCAGCAGGAACTGGAGGAGAAGGAACGCCCGAGCCCGACGATCGTAAACTCAACGCCGGTTTGAGTTAGTGTAACGATGCCGCCGGCTTCACTCCCACCGACAGGACTAGGTCCACACGAATCGCCCCAGTTGGCGAGTGACCAGACCGACTGCAGAACGCCTGCCGACCAACGACCATTTAGTTCCGCACCTTCTTCACCCGAAGCCGCCTGAGTAATGCACAAGATGAGTGCGATTGGCGTAAGCTTCAATCCCATCTTCTGCACCCTAGCACCGAAGGCAACCCAACCACCAGCCGCGTGTAAGTCGCTTCTCGGTTTTGTCAGCACTGGCGAGTTTAGGAACCTGGGCAGAGCCACTGTAGAGGTCCCTTGAGGAACGGGGCCCCGGCACCTTGGGGACCGAGGGCAACCAGAACACACCCATTTGCACTCAGCGACATCACCGGGTACTCGACAGTACCTAACAGCTTTCCCAACTCAGCACTCAACAGGTCGTGACCGACTACAACGTGACCCGGCCCCAGCGCAATGCGCAAGCCGGAGTGGATATTGTCGAGCAAGGACTCGGCACCGCCGGTGTCGGGATTGATGAGCAGCACCTGATTTGCTCGGCGCACGAGAATTCCGGCGGCTCCTTGGGCCAGCAACTGGTCTCGGTCTTGTAGCGGGGTCACCCGCGCAAGGCGAAAATCCACGAGGTATGTGCGGACGCCAGCGTAGAGCGCACGGAATCGGCCTGGTTCGGGCGCGGTCCAGTCTGCAAATGACGTAGGTCCGTCATAGCTCACTGTCTGGCTGCCGCTGGGTGATAGAAGCTCGAGTGAAGTGTGTCCTTTCTTGTCATTGCAGCTCGTGAGCACCCGTCCATATTCGGCCGAGAGTGCGATGATGTGAGCATCGCACTCATCACTACCCAGTCGAGTGGCTCGTTCTCCATGGATGAGCACGAGTCCCTCTCCCTCTCTTTTCGCTAAAAACGCGGAGCCCCAATCGGTGATAAAGCCGTCGACGCGCTTGGCTTTGCCGCCTGCAATCGGAGCAACCGTGGTCGTTGCCGCGTCGCCAGTCGGAAGCCACGCATCCAACGCACTAACGGCTGGGCTACACAAGGTGTTGCGCAATGGCCGTTGCGGCACGGGCCATTCGAGACGCCCATTCTTGTTCGTATCTTCGAGTATTTCCTGCAGAACAACCAACTTTCCGAGACCATCGAATGCTACACGCCAGACATTGGTCCCGACCGGCGTTATGGTGGTTACGGTGCCATGTTGCAGGTCTCGAACCATCACGCGCGGCGATTCGCCGCGTGTCAATAGCGCCAACCGTGAGCCATCCGGTGAAAATGCGATTGACCGCAGCCCGCCGCGAAGTGCATCCGCACGCAGGTCGAGCTCAGGCTCAGCAAGAGCCGCGGTGGTGTCCGTTTGCGCGTCGTAGAGCTGTGGCTCTTGCGCTTCGGAAAGCACGGCAAGGTATCGGCCGTCAGTACTCCATGCCAACAGTGCCGTCACTTTGCGCATGCTCGCAGGCAAGCGCGCTAGGTAGGGTGGCATCGAGTCCGCCTTCTGTCTCAGCGCCAGTGGTGTCGACGCGGTCGATACGGCAATCGGCGACGGATTGGTTTCCTCTTGGCAAAAGAAGGCCCACCGCGCAGCGGGATCCGCCACCCCAAACGCGGTATTGGCGCCGGTCAGACCGAACGGCGTTCGTTCGAGAGCAGCGGGCACTTGGAGACTTTCTGTGCTCGGGTCGCGCGAAGCAATCACGCCGTGCTCTTGCGTGCGCTCCGTGCTCGCTGCTCGCGCGTTTGGCGCAGCCGTTACACCCGCTAGCATTTTCGGCTGTCGCGGCTGCGCCACGGCTGCCTGGCATGCGCCACAGCTAATCGAAAATACTAGCGCGCGTACGAAACGACGATCCACGCAATCAGCACCGATCGGACTTGGTTTGCAACGCTGCCTGAACACGCGAGCTCACCGTTTTTGCGCAGTCGTTCAGGGCAATCAGCTCGGATTGCTTGGGGTCGTCGGTTCGCGACTTGAACTCCACAGCCCCTTGAGCTAGCGCTTTTTTTCCTACGGTGAGCCGCAATGGAATCCCTATTAGATCAGCATCCTTGAACTTCACCCCGGGGCGCTCCACTCGATCGTCAATCAGCACCTCGACACCAAGTGCCTGAAGCTCCTGCTCAAGCTGCTGCACGGCCGCTTGCACCTCGGGTTCCGTACCCACCTGAACGATGTGCACTTGGTACGGGGCAATACTCATTGGCCAACAGATGCCGTTATTGTCGTGATGCTGCTCCACGGCAGTGGCAACCAAGCGCGATACTCCAATCCCATAGCAACCCATTACGAGCGGTCGGTTCTCGCCTTTTTCATCCAGGAACGTAGCGCCCATCTTCGCACTGTAGTGCGTACCCAGAAGGAAGATGTGTCCAGCTTCGATTCCGCGGTACAGCGCCAAGGGTTTGCCGCATTGCGGACAGGGGTCAGAAGCTTGCACACTACGCAGCTCAGCAACCGTTGCTTGATAATCTCGACCAAAGGCAACATGCACCAAATGGGTGTCGACTTCATTGGCACCCGTAATTCCATCTAGAACCGCTGCAGCAAACGAGTCAACGACTGTTTTACCGGCAAATCCCACAGGTCCAGCAAACCCAACCGGTGCCCCAGTGGCCTTCTGGACTTCCTCGGCGCTAGCAAGACGTACTTCCGTCGTGCCTAAGGCGCGCGCCAATTTTATCTCGTTGAGCTCGTGGTCACCGCGAACAACCGCCAATATGGTCTCGTTATCTGCGACGTACAGTAGAGTCTTGAGAAAACGTTCGGCGGGAACTTTCAGAAACTTTGACACTTCTTCAATCGTGCGCTGCGCGGGCGTAGACACTTTCTGAATCGGTTGCACTCCATCGCTGGCTGGGAGCGCAGGCGCCGGGGTCCGCGCGACTTCGAGATTGGCCGCATAGGTGCAGTCGTCACACACGGCAATGATGTCTTCCCCACTCTGCACCAGGACCTGGAACTCGGCGCTTCCTGAGCCCCCCATAGCGCCCGAGTCCGCACTGACCATGCGGTAACGCAGCCCTAAACCATCGAAAATGCGCACGTACGCCTGGCGCATGGTTTCATAACTCACACGCGCCGTAGCTTCATCCGTGTCGAAAGAATACGCGTCTTTCATGATGAATTCGCGACACCGGAGCAACCCCCCGCGCGGCCGAGGTTCGTCTCTGAATTTCGATTGGATCTGGTATAGATTCAGCGGCAGATCACGGTAACTATGGACCTCGCGCCGAGCCATGTCCGTGATGATCTCTTCGTGCGTTGGCCCCAGATGGTAATCGCCACCCTTGCGGTCCTTGAGACGAAAAAGCGTATCGCCAAATAGGTCCCAGCGCCCCGTCTCCCGAAATAGTTCGGCGGGCAGCAATGCTGGCAACAATACGCGCTGAGCACCCGCACCATCCATCTCTTTGCGTACGATGTCCTCAATCTTGGAGAGAACGCGCATGCCAAGTGGCAAATAGCTGTAGATACCTGCACCCAGCCTGCGCACGAACCCACCCCGAAGCAGCAGTGCATGACTCACACTGGTGGCATCAGCAGGGGCTTCTTTCGTGGTCGGAACGAGAGCTTTCGTGTAGCGCATAGGGCGCAAGGCCTAGCACGGACCACACCCAAACGGCAGTGCAAGCCCGAGGTCACTCAAATATGTTGAATTTGCCCGGGATTCATGCCCAACAGGACGCTAGCCGCCTGGAA
>CAZCNI010000157.1:0-5653 GCA_964499765.1 uncultured Polyangiaceae bacterium | reverse complement strand
TGAACTTCATCCATGATGAAGATTTTGAATCGATCGCGCGCTGGTCGATAGGGCAGGGCTTCCTGCAACTTCCGAACATCGTCGACCCCCGTGTAACTTGCACCATCGATTTCTCGGACATCAACGTCAGTGCCCGCCGTAATTTCGCGACACGCGGCACACTGAAGGCACGGCGTTGGTGTGGGGCCTGGATCTTGCGCGCCCGATGATGGCGGGTTGGGGCCGAGGCAGTTGAGCGCACGCGCCAGCAACCGAGCACTCGTAGTCTTACCGACTCCGCGAACCCCTGTGAAGAGGAACGCGTGTGCCACTCGATTGGAGTTGATCGCGTTGGTTAGAGTACGTGCAACGTGCTCTTGACCCACGAGGTCATCGAATTGTTGGGGCCGCCATTTGCGAGCCAATACGACGTAGCTCATGATCCGTCAGGCGACGTAGCAGAATAGCTTCAGGGTCACCAGCCGCCGCCTGGCCATGGCCCACGCTGCCTCAGGGCAGCAGGCCCAGTGTCCACGGCACCGTCATTTGCATTGCACTTCGACGCAGCCTAAGCGCCACGCGCAAGTGAAGCGGCCCGGGCAGACTAACGAGCCGAATACAGGCGATTTCGCTAAGCGCCGCCAGTAGGCACTGTATATTCAGCATCTGGACGTCGTATAGCTCATCCCGTTGAAGTCTCATGGATTGGAAATTCATTTGTGGAATCTTAACCGCTGAGGCGACGGCCCAGTTGGGTTTGGCTGTGACATTGGCCTACGCGTTTTGGCGGGCGCGGCTGGAGTTTGAGCATCTGCTATTCGCCGTACTCTGTTTGTCGATTGCGCTGCAGTCGATCGCCTCTGTTTGGTTGTGCTGCTCCCCGCATGTGAACCAGCACCTGGCAGCCGTCTTGGTTTATTCCATCCTTGCGGTCGCTGCAGCCATCCACCTGCACTATGTTGTCGTTCTAGCGCGTGTCCGTAAAACACGACTCTTCATCCTTCTGGGTTATGTCGTTGCAGCAGTTTTTGTCTTGCTCATGACGTCACCCGTTATCTGGCCCCCGCAGACGGTAGCCTCGTTTTCGCAGCGCCACGGCATTACTTTCTTTATGAAGTCGTACCCGTGGCTATCCACGCCTCCGGCAACACTTAGGTATGGTTTCTACGGCGCATCACTCGTCGAATTCGCGCTTTGCTTGTGGGTGCTCGCCGTAGCGCGCCACCGTGGCCGCAAAGACGTAACTCTCATCATGGTCGGCATTCTTGTGGTTGTTGCGGCGTCGGTGCACGACCTCCCGTTGACGGTTCCCGCGGCCGAGCGTCCGCCGTTGCTCAACCATTTCCTCGCGCGTCTGCCACTGCTCACCCATTCTTTCTCGATCTATGGATTCTGCGTGGGGTTGTCGCTCTTGGAGCGATATCGCAGGCTTGTTCTTGGTTATGCAACCACTGAATCGTCCCTTCACGCCCGCACAGAAGAGCTTCGTAAATCGTACGCGGACCTCGAACAGATTCAGCGGGAACTGTCGAGTAAGAAGCAGCTGGCGGCTGTTGGCGAGTTGGCCGCTGCCATCGCGCACGAAGTTCGCAATCCATTGGCGATTATCGTCAATGCCGTTGCTGGTCTGCGGCGACCGTCGCTGCAAGAGCAAGATCGGCACATGCTGCTCGGCATCGTTGACGAAGAGACCGCTCGGTTGAACCGTTTGGTTACCGATCTACTTCGATTTGCGCGGCCGGTATCGATTCGGCGTTCCTCGGTTGCTCTTGCCGAATTAGTGCGGCGAGCCGAGTCGAATCGGGGCACCGAACATCAGTTCGAGATACACATTCCCGATGATCCCGACCTGCGTACGGTTCAGGCGGATGCAAACCTGTTGCGGCTCGTTTTCGATAACCTGGTAGCCAATGCTTGCCAATCAATGCCCGAAGGCGGAACCGTCAAGATCATCGTTGGCGAAGGTCGCCTCAACGATGAGCGCTGCGTGATGATCGAGATCATTGATCATGGCCATGGAATGGATGAGTCTGTCTTGAGTCGTGCAATCGATCCGTTCTTCACGACTCGACCTAGTGGAACGGGTCTTGGTCTTCCTATCGTGCAGCGCATCGTTGCTGCACACGGGGGCGTGCTGGAAATGGAAAGTGAACCACAGCAAGGCACAACCGTACGTCTATTGTTGCCGTGCACAACCGAGGACCTCGACGCAATAAACAACAACGAGTCTGGTGCACGACCATGAGCGACTCCACCATTCCGAGCGATCGCTTGCGAGCCGACCTCGTGGAACTCGATAAGCGCTACGTTTGGCACCCGTACACTGAAATGGGTCAGTGGATTCGTGACGCCCAACCTCTGGTAATACGAGAAGCATCAGGCAGTCGGTTGCTTGACTTCAATGGTCGAACCTACGTCGACGGCAACGCTTCCTGGTGGACCTCATTGTTGGGCCACAACCACCCAAGGTTGGTTGCTGCCTTGAAATCTCAGGCGGACAAGCTGTGTCACTGCACTTTGGCCGGTATAACACACGAACCTGCTGCGCGTCTGGCAGAGGAGCTCGTAGCGATTGCGCCAAGCAATCTAAAGCGGGTCTTCTTCAGTGATGACGGTTCAACTGCCGTTGAAGTGGCCGTGAAAATGGCAGTGCAATATTGGCGTCAATCAGGTCACCCGAATCGGTACCGATTCGTGGCTCTTGATGGCGCATTTCACGGCGAGACCCTAGCTCCGACTGCGCTGGGCGGTGTGCCAGAATTTCGGCATCCCTTCGAGAGAGTTGTTATGGACGTCATTCACGTACCGGTGAACGACGGGCTAGAGGCAGCGTTTGCCGAAATGAGGGAGATCCTGCTCCGTGAGTCTGCAAGCATTGCGGGCGTTGTTGTTGAACCCATCTTGCAGGGTTGCGCAGGCATGCGCGTTCACGACCCAAGCTACCTGGCGCAATTGCGGCAGTTGACTCAGGAACTCGACGTTCTGCTCATTGCTGACGAAGTCTTCACTGGCTATGGAAGAACTGGACCGTTTTGGGCATGCGAGCATGCCCAAATACAGCCGGATATTCTGTGTGCAGCCAAGGGGTTTTCGGGCGGGATGCTGCCGATGGCGGCAACCCTCGTCACCGAACAGATCTTCCAGGGCTTTATGGGCGATAAATCGCGGGCCTTCTACTACGGTCACACCTTCTGCGGAAATCCGCTGGGCGCGGCTGTAGCTCGAGAGGTGCTGGCAATATATCGGGACGAACGGATACTCGAAAGGGCGATCCCGAAGGCAGCTCGCATTGCCGAGGCGTTTGAATCTGTGTCGAGTCAGTTTGCGGTACGTGAAGTGAGGTGTCTTGGCATGATGGGAGCGATTGAACTCGATGGGGGAGCCGGCTACTTTGGTGACGCGGGATGGCGCGTAGCTCGGAGAGCGCTTGAGCACGGAGCCTATATTCGGCCGCTTGGAAACGTGATCTACATCACGCCTGCGCTAAACATTCCAGATTCCGATCTGGAGGAGCTGTTGAACATCGTCGTAGAGAGTGTCAGGGAAAACTGTTCGAGTTAGTGGGCCAACCAGCCTGTGTCGGCCTTGACGGCAGCGGAGTTGGCTCAAGGAGTTAGGTGTGAGCAAGCGCGAGCACTACTTTTTCGTTTGTAGCAACGTAAGACCCGACGGAAACCCCCGCCCAAGTTGCGGTAGGGCGGGGGCGCAGGAGATCTATGCGGCCTTGAAAGCTGAGCTCAATCAACGGGGGCTCGCAAAAACCGTGGCGCGGGTTTGTACAACAAGCTGCTTGGACATGTGCGATTACGGGCCCGTTGTAGCCGTTCAACCGGAGAATACGTTTCACCTTCACATGAACCCCCAGCGCGCAGCTGCGCTGGTGCGGGCGATGGTCGAGGGCACCCCCTTTGAAGATCTTGCTAGTACAACGGACTGCGCGGAGGGTACTGATAAGGACCGTTGACCCGAATGTCCCATGATGACATCGTCGGTCGGTGAACGATACTGCAGAGCCCGATTCATTGGCGGAAGACGCTCTCTCGGCGGACGATGCCCCCGCATCCCCGGTCGCGACAGCTCCAGCCATCGATCTTTCGGTGCTGGTCGTTGACGACGAGCCCAACAATTTGACCAGTCTTGAGAAGATATTCAGGAAAGAGGGCTGGCGTGTGTTTGGTGCGGCCAACGCGCGGGAGGCATTGGAACAGCTTCGTAAGCGACGTGTGGACGTAGTTTTGACGGACCTGATGATGCCGGGAACATCGGGGATCGAGTTGCTGCGCGCCGTGAAGGAAGTCAGCTCCGACACGGAGGTTGTTATGATGACCGCGTTTGGTACCGTGGAAGTGGCGGTTCAAGCCATGCGCGAGGGTGCCTACGATTTCGTGGAGAAGCCACTGAAGCGATTGGCCATCGTCAAGAGTGTGAGGAAAGCCGCGGAGCGGCGGGAACTACTGGCCGAAAACCGATCACTTCGGCAAGAGTTGAGACTGCTCACTGAACGCCTCATCGTTGGGCAAAGCCCCGCCCTACGACGAGTGCTCGAGGTGGTAGCTCAGGCCGCTCCTTCGACGGCGACGGTACTGGTTCTAGGAGAAAGTGGAACTGGGAAGGAGCTCATCGCAAGGTCTGTTCACGCGAAAAGCGGGCGAACAGGGCCGTTCGTTGCGGTCAATTGCGCTGCGATACCCGAGTCAATCTTGGAAGCAGAGCTCTTTGGGCATGAACGCGGGGCATTCACTGGAGCCATCAATCGCAGGGAGGGCCGGTTCGCGCGCGCTGCGGGTGGGACGATATTTCTCGATGAGATCGGCGAGCTTGCGCCCGCCGTGCAAGTAAAGCTACTGCGAGTTCTTCAGGAGGGAGAATACGAGCCGATCGGTGGCCGTACGCAGCGCGCTGACGCTCGAGTCGTGGCGGCGACAAACCGTGACCTTAAAGCGGAGGTGCAAGCGGGTCGATTCCGGGAGGATCTTTACTACCGGTTGAACGTTATTGCCCTCACAGCGCCTCCGCTTCGAGCTCGGCGTGAGGACGTTCCCCTTCTTGTCGATCATTTCTTGGTTCACTATTCCAGAAAGAATGGCAAGCCAGTCCTCAAGGTTCCAAGTGAGGTTATGAACCAGCTGGTTGACTATTCTTGGCCCGGAAATGTGCGCGAACTGGAGAATGCCATCGAACGTGCGGTTGTACTTAGTCGGTCGGATACACTGCAGATCAGTGATTTGCCGGAGGCTGTCTCACAGTCGGACGCGACCAGCATTGAAGCGTTGACGTTTCCTATTGGCACCCCGCTCGACGAAGTTGAACATCGCCTGATCCGCGAAACAATGAAGTACACTTCGGGCGATAAGGCGTTGGCCGCGCAGCTGCTTGGGATTTCGACACGAACCATCTATCGCAAGCTTGGGGATGCTGAAGGGGGCAACCGTGGCGAACCCGAGTGACAGTTTGTCATAAAGCAGTTCGGCCCCCCGCAGGGTTCTGCCATGTTGTCTGGGGTCCAGGGGCCAAAACGCCTCGGGGTGACTCATTCCGCTGGATTTCTGCCGCCATCTCAGCAATGACCCCCTGGCACATAACTGGCAGCCCGCCCGAGATCGCCCGTGTCGTTCGACGCACTCCTAAAAAAATACTCAGTCTACATCCTGCTCGCGCTGGTCGGAGCCATCGC
>CAZCNI010000156.1:0-5661 GCA_964499765.1 uncultured Polyangiaceae bacterium | reverse complement strand
GTGCCAATTGCTTGAATAGGGCAGAGATGGGGCCGCAATCGCTGGGGTCTGCCAGGGCTGCGTCGCAATCGCTGTCAAGCACGATGCTTGGAGCGCGTGCTACCCGAGCATCCAAAGCCGTAAGCTCTTCGAGGATTTCTGGAATGCCAGCATCGAGTGTGACGAGGGCACCGAGCGCCACTTGACGCAGGGGTCTGTCGTCAAGTAGGGCTGCCAGTTGTGCCAATCGATCGATGGACTCCGCGTCGAAAGGTGTGTCGCGTAGGTGCTTGCACAAGGAGCTCTTGGCCTGAGCGAAAAGCTCATGGTTCGCAGCGTCCGAGAATGGCTGTTCCAGGATGAAGTCGATGGCCTCGAGATCAGCAGGTATTTCAGTGAAAATGCACTTTACCGCGGGTAGAGCAGCCGAAGGTGCTGAGAGCTTTTCGCGATAGATGCTCAGCGCGAGGCGTGCCGCTTCGACCCGACCCGCGCTCGTTTCACGATCTTTGGCAAGGCCAAGAGAAACCTCGCTCGACAATTTCCAGTTCTCAGCTTGCGCGGCGCAACGGGCCAGTCGTTCCCTGACTGCGAGCGTTCCCAGTCTAGAATCTCGTAGCACGAGCAGCAGCGACACTGCCCGTTCGGGTTGAGACAGCTTGCTTTGGTAGATATCAGCGGCAGCCATTGCGCTCATCAGTCGCTGCTTGTCGGGCGCGGAGTCAAGCCGGGCCAGTTGGTCTAGATACTTGCAGGCGTCCGCTAGCTGGTGGCCCGAGATCGCAATCTCTGCGGCCAGAGCGAGTGCACCGACGTGTTCCGGCTCCAGGAGGGTGACGTTTTCCAGCGCCTGCATTGCGGCGTCACGTTCACCAATAGCGCGCAATACGCGGGCTCGTTCCCAATGCAGTTTCACCAGTTCGTTGACATCTTCACTGACGTTGAGGCGCAGATCGATCAACTCCAAGAGCTGGGGTCCGGCATTGCGGTCACGCATCCTGCGAAATAGTCGATCAAAAGCGGTAAAGCGAGAGATGTCGCTGGCTACGGCCAGACTCAAGAGTTGCTCACCGCGGACATCGTCGTGAAGCTGATCCAGGTACAATGCGGCGGCCTGTTCATAGAACTCAGCTGCTGCAGATGCGTCACCCATACATTTGCCGAGCGCCTCACAGGCCTGCGCTACTGATGAGAGGTCGCCAAATAGCTCAGCCGCTAGCCGCAATCCTTCCCAAGCACTGACGCTGGCAGGATCGCGAGCAACGATTTCTTTGAACTGTTGCAGGGCGGCTTCGATTGCTCCTGCGGCGAGAAGGTTGAAGGCGATCAGAATAGAGCACAACCTTCGATCGGTTTCGTCGAGGAGCGGATTGACGTTCAGCAACGACTGCCGGCGCCTGCGTGGATCGCAACCCGGTCTGGAAGTCTCGAGATTCACCAGTTTGGCTTGGACCGAATGCGCTGAAACGAGAGGGGGCAGAGCTGCCTCACCGAGTAGCCGGAAACGTGCGCGTGCGAGCTGCACTTCGGGCTTTGTGCGATCAATACTTCGCTCGTCTAGCAGCGCCCAAGCAGCCTTTTCAGCATCGATCTTTCCTTCTGCACGCGCGGCGGCTAGAAACTCGAGCGCTGAAGCGATGTCGGGGTCCACTTCAGACCAGTGCCGTGCTGCGACCAGATGCTCCGCAGACGGAACTCCACAATTGACCAACGCATACCGAACGCGCAGGGCACCGGATAGCGGTTGGAATGACGGCAACAGTGATCCGATCCGTTCAATTGCACTAAGTGTCGCCGGTGAATCGACTAGAGTCTTGGCGATTGCCACCGCAAGTCCGAGCGAGGAGTTGTCGTCGCTGACTTGGTCGAGTGCCTTTCCAGCTGCTGTGGGATTACGGTGCCGAATTTCGCGCGCGAACGACTCGAGTGCCCCGCGCTGGGTCACGACGTTTGAAGCGGGATTGCTTTCAGTCCCGATGCGCGCCTCGAGTTCGGGCAATGGACTGCGGTTTAGCCACGACTCGACGGTAGCGACCACGGCAGGAGCGCGTGACTGGGCGCTGTCCAATGCCGCCCAGTAGTGCTCTGCGTCATTGACTTGGATTGCCAATAGGGATGCCCTGATGGCTAGCGTGGCAGCGAGCGTGTCATTCCCGATCGAGCTGGCCGCTGCACACAGGTTGTCAATCGCCGCCGCTGTCGTCCCGCGTTCCAACTGGATGTTGGTAAGCGTTAGTGCGGTCAGGAAGTCGGACGGATCGAGTCTGGCCAACTCTTGCAAGTCAGCGATGGCTTCATCGTAATGTCCGGCAAGCAATTCACGACGCGCGTCCGCGAGCTCAAAGGCTCGGTGCAGGGGCTCATTCGAACAAAGTCGAGCACACCGCTTGAGAGGTCGCTCCGAACGTGGGGCGCTCGCAAGCGGACCAGAAGGAATGATGCCAGTTGTGTCTGTTGCGCCGGGTGACTGCCATAGAGTATCGAGCACGGCCGACAGCCATTGGCCCGACTCGTTGCCCGCAAGACCAGCAAGGGCGCCGCTGATCTTTTCGGGTTGGTTCTTGGTGATGCGGACGCGAAGAAGTTCGAGCCACAGCTCATACTGTTCGCCAGGATCGCTCGCTGCACTGGCCAGCCTTCGAGTGGATTCGTCATACCAGGGCCCATCGCCGAGCCCGAGAGCCAGAAGTCTAGCCATGCGGTTGACGATGCTTGGTGGCGCACCGAACAGACTCGCTTGCGATAAGGCTGCTTGGGCTGACGCGACATCCTTGCAACCGCGAGCCCAAATGTTAGCGGCCGCCATAAGGAACCGGGACTTCGCCGAATCGGCGGTGACGAGATCGGCGCAGGCCTCGAGACTCGCCGCGAGTCTGGCGGCTTCGGGATCTCGAGTCAGTGCATGCAATTCCAAACCCCGCAGTGCGATTGAATGGGGTGAAATGGCAAGACCGCGTGCCACGGCTTGCATGATGCCATTTACGTTATTGCGACGGAACTCGAACAGCGCGACGCGTAACCACGCGAGGGCCGCAGTCATTCCAGTGGTTCGCGCGGCGGCTGCGTGTGCCTGCGCCAGTGCGACTTCGAAGTCGCCGAGTTCTTCAGCGCAGAGCAACGTGGTGTGCTGAATCAGGGGGTCGTCAGGCGCGAGCGCACGTGCTTTTTCGAGCAAAGTGGCAGATTCGCTAGTATTTCCAGCGGAGTGACGAGCGAGTGCAGCGCGAAGGAATGCTTCAGCGACATGCAGCAACGAGCGACGCCAGCGAGGAACGCCGAGGTCATCGCCCGCAGCTGGATCTTGGATTGCGCGTTCAAGTAAACTCGCTTGGCCCAGATGAGAACGCGCCAGGTATTCGTCGTTGTGCTGCGTGGACGCCAGGCGCTGAAGTACTTCGAATGCTGCGAACGTGCGCGGACCCGCGGCATCAATGACTCGATCGAGTGATTGCACGGCGTCGTTGAATTGACCCAATTGCGACTGTATCTCAGCCAATTCCGAGAACAGAATTCCCGACCACGCTGGATTTTTGCTCGCACCGGCACGGGCCGTGAGCGTCTGTTGCAGCAGTTCTAGGTCATGGGACTCCTCAGCGATGCAATGCAGCAGGTTCCAGGCGGTGGCGCTGACGCTGGTGGCGTCTACCAGTTCTTTGAGGACTAAGCGGGCAGTAGCCCCGTCGTGCTGTTCGATGAGTGCGAAAGCTCCGCGCTCGAGAGCCGCGCGTTCGCGTTGCTCCGGTGTACTGGCGACCAGCTGCAGTCGGTCCACGACGCGGCCGATATTTTTCATGGAATGTCGTCGCTCGAAGAGCGACAGCAGACGTTCCACGGGTTCGGCAAAGCGCGCGTCGGTGTTTACCGCTTGCAGATAGTGTTGGGCCGCCTCAGTGCCATTGGTGGCCACTTCACTTAGCTGCCCTAACTCATACAATAGTAACGCACGTTGACCCTCGGCAGTGCTTGCGGTGATTTCCGCCTCCAGCCACTGTGCGTCGTTGTGCAGGGTCGTCGGACTGCTCGTTCCCGGCGTCTGATTCGGTGGGCTATTCGTCATGCTACAGTCGCTGCTCAAGCAGCAATCGACTTTAGGCGACGGCGCAGCTGGTGCCTAGCATTAGTGCGCACGTGGCAGTTACGCTCCCGTGGGGCCCTGGTTTCCACATACCGTGCAAGGTGTACCCATTGAGCACATGGTGAGACGGAGTTCCGTCCCGAACCGGCCAAAAGGTTAACTCACGCTCACCGGATGCGCCGCATGACCCAGTAGCCGCGAGGTGTCTCAATTGGCTCGGAAAAGACTGCCCCCTTCTCAAGCGTAAAGAGAGCGCGTTCCACGTTGGGTTCGAGAATACCTCGGCGCATACTGCCGGCATTTGCCATGGACCCAGGGTCGCCCATTTTCACGGCGTCCTCGAAGCTGGCCTGCGCCGTGGCCAAAATCCGTTGGGCGAGTTCAAGTGCTGCTTGTTTGGGTCTCGCCTTGCTCGAGGCGCCCTGCGCCCCCTCAAAGGTAATGAGAATGGCGCCGAAAACGACGTCATTGGGTGCATTCGCGGGAAGCGCATTGCCGAATGGCGGCTCGGTGGCGGTGCTTGGCGCAGAAGATGCTTCGCCCGGGGCCAGCTCCTGGTCAGCTGCCGGGGCCGACTCGGCTGATTTTGGTGAAGACGCAGAAGCTGTAGCGCTCGGGGCAGCAATCCCAGAGGCCTTTTGGTTCTTGGCGACGCGACCGATGCCCACGACGAGGCCTGCCAGGGCTAAAAAGGTTAGGAAAACGACCGATTTCCATTTCTGCATGCTGAAATTGCACCTAGCACGAAGTCCTGCCGATTGGGGGGGCTAGGTTACTCCGTCCTCCGAAGATTCGACCGCCGTGACCGGCCGAACCCTGGTAAACATGAAGTGATCAATGTTTAACGTTCAATGCCCTGGGTGCAACGCGCCCTATCAAGTCGACGAGCGCCGGGTGCCTCAAAACGGACTCCGCATGAGGTGTCCCAAATGCGCTGCTTCGTTCATGGTGGAGAAGCCTGCCGCCCAAGTCGAGTTGGGTCGAGATGCCGCCACGACAACCGTTATTGGAGTTGCGCCTCGTGTGCCCAGGCCAGCAAGTTCATTCAAACAGACGATGATTGGTGTTGCTGGACCTGAGTTGTCGCGCATGGCCGCACCTTCTGCGCGCACACAGATCAGCAAGAAGCCCGCAACAACGAAGCCCGAGCTGCCGGATACCATCAGGCCGCGATCGAGTTTCCCTGACAGCACTCCGGACCTGCCCGCGCCGGCATCGAGTAGTGCCTTGCCAGCGCCTAAGGGCGGCTACCTACCGGCGCCCGCGCCTGCCAAGCCGCCAGTGCCCGAACGCAAAGTTGGCCTACCTGAGGTTACCCGGGCCAAGCCGCCGCTTCCTATGCGACATACCCAGACCGCCGATTCCGACTTGCCGGCTGCGCTGACGTTCAATAGAAAGCCGCCGGCGGTGGCTGCAGACGTTCAGCCAAAACCGGCCGCGCCAAACGCTCCTCCACCGCGACCTGCGCAGCCGGTGCGAGTTGCCGTGGAAGAATCGCAGTTGCCGCAACTGGCGTCAGAGCCCCCCCTTGTGAAGGGGATCTCATTGCGCTCGCCGGCTATAGATTCGGGCCTACCGCCCACGGGCGGACAGCTCCCTCTCATCGG
>CAZCNI010000155.1:0-5706 GCA_964499765.1 uncultured Polyangiaceae bacterium | reverse complement strand
GCAGCGAGGTCGGTTCGATCAGGTCACCGTTGTGATAATACGCGCGAATTGCTCCTCGAATGTCTGATGGTGGCGCGATCATGCACCGGACAGGCAACCCCGAATAGTGCTGCACTGCTTGCATGGCTACATCATCACTGGGATCTTCCATGGCAATGTAGAGCGTGTTGCCGAGACCACGCACACGACGGACGAAAATCGGTACCAGTCCAAACTGCTCCGCAATTTCTTTCGGAACCAAGTCGAGGAGCGGACGTGAAAAGTCGATGTGGTAAAGTGAGACCCAAGGAACGCTCAGTTGTTGGCTGAGAATTTGGGTAACCTGCACCTCGGTCACGAAGCCGGCCTCTGCGAGTAGCGTCCCCAATCGACGCCCATCACTCTTCTGCCTCTCGAGCACTTCGGCGAGTTGTTCCGAGGTGATTGCGTTTGCTTCAACAAGCAGCTCACCAAGACGAATGCGCACAGAATCCATTGCGATTACCTTACACCGAGTTCGCTTCCCGTTGGATGATTTCAAGCTGCGAACGGTCAAGCTGCGAGCAGCTCAGCAATTGGCTATTTCTCGAATCAACGCTGATTGCGGCCGGTCGGCAAGGGAACGACAACTCGCCCACATGAGTCACCCAAGACTTCTCTTTTCAGCGAGCCAGGGCGTGCGCAATACTGGGGAGCCACTAGCTTACCCCACCTGTACCCCCTAATGATTTGAGGATTCGGCCTTGTCCACGCTATGAGCAACCAGCCTACACGACCTTGCCCGCAGTGCGGCACCACGAGTCCAGCGGGTCATCAGTATTGCCCCTCGTGTGGTTTTCCGATCGGCACAATGGGCGTGCAGGGTGACGATCGATTCATCGGTCAAACACTACCCGGTGGGTACCACATACTCGATCTGATTAGTGTCGGTGGAATGGGGCGCATCTACCGAGCGGAACAGAGTGTGCTCGGCAGAACGGTCGCGGTGAAGATCATACATCCGCATTTGCTTTCGGACGAAAACGCCGCGTTGCGCTTCTTGACGGAAGCGCGCGCCGCCAGTCAACTCAATCATCCCAATTCGATCGCAGTCTACGACTTTGGTACCAAGGACGGTCAGCCTTACCTGGTGATGGAGTATCTCCGCGGTAAGGATCTGGCGCGCATCATCTACGATGAAGGGCCACTACCGCCTGCTCGCATCGTCAACGTACTGACACAGGTCTTAGCGGCACTTGCCGAGGCCCATGAACTTGGGATCATTCACCGCGACCTAAAGCCTGAAAACATTGTTCTGGAACCGCTACGTCGCGGGGGCGATTTCGTCAAAGTTCTAGACTTTGGGCTCGCCAAACTTCGTGCTGACACGATGGGGCCAACGAATGTCACGAGTCCCGGCATCGTCTGTGGCACTCCCGATTACATGGCTCCCGAACAGGGGCGGGGTGATCCTATCGACGGCCGGAGTGATTTGTACGCCGTAGGCGTGGTTCTGTTCCAACTACTCACCGGTCGTCTCCCCTTCGAAGCTGACAGTCCGACACGGGTGGTCATGATGCACTTGACGGTGCCAGTGCCGGACCCCCGCGAGGTGGCGCCGAATCGGAACATTCCCCCAAGCCTCGTCGAGGTAGTCTACAAGGCACTCAGCAAAGATGTCGCCACTCGCTATCAGGACGCCGTCGAGTTTGCCGACGCGCTGCGTGAGGCGCAGTCTCTCATCGATAGCTATCCGCCTTCTGGGCGACGCTCAATGCCGCCTGGGCCTTCTTCACCCCCAATGGTTAGCATTGCGTGCAAGCGCTGCGGCCTGGTGGTACCAGCAGGTCGATTCTGTCTGGAGTGTGGAACGCGCCTGACCACCGAGAGTCTTCCTCCGGTGCGCTCGAGCCAAGTGCAAGTTCCGCTCGTGTTGCTCGAGCGTGAGTCGTCTTGGGAATGGTTGGTTCAGCAGCAGGAATTCGCCAGCCACACCCTTTCAGCCGCTCGCATCGTCGGAGAGACGGGCGTCGGCAAGACGCGGCTGCTTCATGACTATCTGCGGCAGGCAGAAGCAGCCGGTGCACTGGTGGTCATTACCGGCTCAGACCCCTATCACGCGGAGGTTCCCTGCTACGCGCTTCGCGACGCCATCGAACAACTCGCGGTGGTCGATGTCGATTCGCTACAGCGAAATCAGCTACAAGACGCGCCAAGCGACGTACGCAACGGTCTTCTCGAGCTATTCGACCGAGACACTCCCGCGAGTCGAGTGGAGCGATCAGCAAAGGAACGGCGCCTCGCTCGCAAGCAGGCATTGGTGTGGGCCCTACAAACCGCTTTTGACCAGTTCAAACCCGAGGTAATCATCTTTGCGATTGACGATCTGAGTCGCGTTGATGCACCGAGTCGTGAAGCAATTGCTGACCTGGTGAGCGACTCGGTCGAATTGCCAGTACTCGTACTCGCAACCCATGCGCCGAAACACGAATCTCGTTGGCTGGTGCAATACCCGGAGCGTTCGCTGGTGGGTCTTTCCACCGAGGTTGCGGGACGCTTGTTGAAGTCCGCAAGAGCGGAGTATCCCATTGAATTGTTGAGTGCCCCTACTGTTCTTCCAATGGTTGTGGACCAGCTTCTTCGTTTCACCCAGGAAGGAGGGACGAACCCGCCGCCGAAACTGGCTGACATCGTGGCGCAGCGGATTGCCATGTTGGCTCCGAATGCACGCCACACGCTCCAGGCGCTAGCTGTGCTAGGCGACCGCGTGTCACCCGTACTTTTATCGGAATTTCTGCCAAAGTCGGATGACCTCAGTGATGCGTTGGCTATCCTTGAATCACGCGGGATGCTCTGGTCTTCTGAAGACACACTCAGTATCGACCACCCGCTGCTGCGGGACGTGGTGCTCGCGGGAATACCCGCCGCAGCGCGGAGAGAATTGCACAGTCGTTCGCTTGCCATTTTGACTCGCGTTGGTGCGCCCCTCGAAGCAAGGGCGCAAACAGCCTACTACGCGGAAGATTCATTCGAAGCACTGCTATTACTCGAGCAGGTGGCCGAACGTGCCGCTCAGCGCAATGATACGGACAGTGAGGTTCTTGCCCTGCGCCGTGGACTCGAAATCGCAAGGCGGGAGATCGCGCGGGGTGAGCTGGACGATCCACTTCGTGCAGTGGTTATTTTCGGCAGGAAACTCGGCGCTGCCCTCACTCGCGCGGGCAATTACTCAGACGCCGAAGGCGTGTTGCGTGAAGCGCTCGATTGCGCCGGTCCCTCGAACACCGAAAGAGCTCGACTGCTCGGTGCGCTCGCTGTCGTTGCACGAGGGCGTGACCGTAACTCCGACGCGCGCACACAGTTGGACGCGGCCATCGAAGCGGCCAGACGTTCGGGCGATCGTGAACTAGAAGCGAGCTTTTCCAACACTCGACGGTCCTGGTTCCAGTAAATCGCTTGGCCGAACTAAGTCTACCGCGTAGGTTCCGATAGCATAATGCCAACCTTGCGGTTATTTTCGCCCGCCTACGCGGTTAAGGCAGGCTGATCAATTCTCGGTTGCTGCCGTTGTCCGCGATATGCGTCGAACGCGGACGCATTGAAAGGCTCGCGCAGTGGATAGTGACTTGGCCGAGGCCGTATCTGCTCTTCGGGATAGTTTTAGTAGCCGTCGTATCAGCGTGTCTTTTGGACGCGCCGACGCCCAGTTGGTAGCCACACTCAAAACCAAATTCAGGCTACCTCGCCGATATCGCGACTTCTTGATTGAGGCCGACCCGGTGAAGGTCGAGACCCGCACACCATCGGAACGTGTGCGGCTGATTCCGGCGTGTGAGCTGCTTGAGGAGCAAAAAGGTTATGGCCTGCTCGAGAGTGGCGACGCAATACCAAAACCCAGTGCCAACGGTTGGCGCCCGAATTGGGTTGTGGTCGGCCATAGCACCCTGTTGGGTGACCCCTATTTCATGGACACGGCGCTTCCCGATGCCGAGGGTGATTGCCCCGTGTACACCGCCATGAGCGGCACCGAGCAATGGAAGCCGCGTCTCTGCGCCTCGAGTTTTGCACTATTCGTGCGCATCCTGGCCATTGGCATGGACCTGGCGGAAGGGTTCGCTGACGACAATATCGACGTGGATGACGAAAACGTATTTCGCGAAACGTTCGGACCACGGATTCGGCAATACGATCCCGCAGCGCTCAAGGCAGGTCACTGGACGTAATCAGCGACTCCTCCCCGCGGCATACCCACCACCTCAAGGTTCTGACGGTACCGCGCTGTCCGAGATGTCCTAACTCCTCAGAAAGCCCGCCCGTCAAGCTCGTTTACTACGCCCTGCGGGCGTTGCTCGCTCCGCGCTGACGCTGAGGAATGGTCGAAGGACCATGACGCTGAGGAATGGTCGAAGGACCATGACGCAGCGGAATGGTCGAAGGACCATGCGATGAATGCTTAAACCCAGCTACTTGGTCACTGCCTGCAAGTAGCCACTATCAATGAGCCCATTCACGATGCGCGCGGTGTCGAGGTCGCTCTGACTGCTGCGTTCCAGAAGCACTTGCACGTTGGGGCAATTCAGTGCCAATTGCAGAACCTCGAGTCTGTGCGGGTCGAGTTCATGCAAGGGTGCCAGCAGAGGAGTCTTCAGGACCAACCGGGCATCGAGCGCAGGAAACTTCTCGCGCACGGTCGAGAACTCATCCTGCTGCCGAATGGCTTCCATGAGAACTTCTTGTACGCTCATGTCGAGCGGGTTGCCCATTCGACGCTTGTCAGGTGGCTCAAGCTCGAAGAAGCCCTGCTTCCATTCGAGCATGCGGTAAATTGCTTTGAAGGGTTTGAGTTCAGGCACGCTTTCGATGAAGGCAAAGTGGAGCAGTCCTTCATCTAAGTGGATTTTGCCCACACGCGATTCGCTGCGCACGACGAGCACACCACTTTTGCGACTCGTGCCAAAGAGCTGCAATAAGTCAGCGAGGGAGATCTCCTCGAGATTGCCGGTCATGCGCGGCGCCTCTTCGGGGCCGGCGTTGGGCGAGCGCAGCTTTGCCGTCACTCGGCGCTTGGCTACCGATTCCAGATTTTTGCGAGGATCGAGGTGTGGCGCAGACAGCCGAATCACTTTGAGTATGTTCGTACCGATGAGAATACGGTCGCCTTCATGCAGCATCGTCTTCGAGATCTTCTCGCCGTTGACGAATGTGCCGTTGGTGGAACCAAGATCTTCGATGGTTGGAACCCCGCTGAGCAAACTGATGATCGCATGGCGACGCGACACCATTTCCTCAACCAGAACCATATCGAGCTCGCTCGATCGCCCAACGACAACTTGTTGGCCTTCGATCAACGGGTACTCGCCTCCCTGGTACTTCCCTGAAATGAAACGCAGAGCGAGACCTGTGCGCGCTGATGACGCGTTAGGAGGAACATCTGATGGAGAGTTTGAGTAATCGGGCATTGCGAACGGAAAGCCCAGCCAAGGCTGCTGGGTCGAGAACGCCCAGATAATCCGGGAGCTTAACTGGGAGATTGTTCCGGGGTCAAGATAGGGGACGCTTGGTAGCCCAGAACCTATCAACGGGCCGGCTCCAGCGCGGCTACCCCTAGTCCTATTGGAGGCACGGCTTCCGCTGCAGCCGGCAGGACGATACTGAAGGTCGAACCTTGTCCCTGCTGCGATGCCACCAATATGCGGCCCCCCATGGCTTCAACCAAACGATGACTAATGGCGAGACCCAGGCCGGTGC
>CAZCNI010000154.1:0-5730 GCA_964499765.1 uncultured Polyangiaceae bacterium | reverse complement strand
GTGTTTACGGCGATTGACAACCTGCTCGATTCTCCGGCTGAACTCATCGAGTACTCCATTAATGCCGTCACTGAGGGCATTGATGCCTTGGGCGAAGCAAACGTACGGGTGCAGGCGAGAAATACTGGGCGGGCCAAAGTCAATCCACAGCACAGTTCCCACTCCAGCATTTTTCACGGACACGCTGCCGACAGCGACATCATCGTCGCCAGCACCAAGGCTTACCTCGTCGCACTGAATCGGCTTCTTTCTGCAACCGAGAGCGCCACGAATCGCGAACCCTTTTCTGAACGTCCAGAACCTGGAGCAAGCGTTTGAGCCATGGACAAGCAATCTGCTGAGTCTCCCGAATCAAAGGTAGTGCGCCTCTACGACACGACGCTGCGTGACGGGACGCAGCGCGAGGGCATCTCGCTTACGGTTCAAGACAAACTCAAAATCGCAAAACGACTCGATGCTTTTGGCCTTGGTTTCATCGAGGGTGGCTGGCCCGGTTCAAATCCGAAAGACGCTGAGTTCTTCGAACGTGCGCGCGATATTGAGTGGAAGAATTCCCTCATCGCGGCGTTTGGTTCGACGCGTCGGTCGAAGTGCTCACCGGAGGAGGACTCCAGTACCCGAGCACTCATCGATGCACAAACGCCCGTGTGCACGATCTTTGGAAAAACCTGGAATCTGCACGTAACCGAAGTGCTACGGACGACCCTTGATGACAACTTGGCGATGATCGAAAGTACCGTCGCGTACCTCAGGTCCATGGGACGACGAGTCATCTACGACGCGGAACATTTTTTTGATGGCTACGACGCTGACCCGAGTTATGCGCTCGAGACTCTCAAAGCGGCGGTGCGCGCCGGAGCCGAAGTCATCACACTCTGCGATACGAATGGTGGGGGCGTTCCTTGGCGCATCGAAGAAGCAACTCGCCACGTGGTCAATACCCTCCAACACCCAGTCGGTATTCACGCTCACGATGACACTGGCTGCGCCGTTGCCAACAGCCTTGCGGCCGTGCGTGCTGGAGCGAGGCATGTGCAAGGCACCATCAATGGTTACGGGGAGCGTTGCGGAAACGCGAACCTCACGGCGCTCATCCCAAACATCGAACTCAAGGTGGGTCTTCAATGCGTGCCGGTGGGCGGACTACGCGACTTGGTTCATTTGTCCAACTTCGTTTCGGAAGTGGCCAACGTTGCGCCGGACCACCACATGGCCTACGTGGGGCGCAGTGCGTTTTCCCACAAGGGCGGGGTGCACGTCGCAGCCATGCGTCGTAATGCCGCCAGCTACCAGCATGTCGACCCCGAGCTCGTTGGCAACGAGATGCGTGTGGTTGTCAGTGAACTTTCTGGGCGCGGCAATGTGCTGAGCAAGGCCGAAGAACTCGGTGTTACCGTAGAATCAGGAGACGAGATTGAAGCCCTGCAGGCCATCAAGGAAGCCGAAGCCAATGGACTATCGTACGAAAGCGCCGAGGCCAGCGTCGCCTTGTTGCTCATGCGTAGAAAGCCGGACTACGTGGCCTATTTCCGCGTCCTCGACTATCAAGTGATGGTGGGCCAACGCCAGGGCTCAGGACCCTATGCGGAGGCCGTGGTCAAAATGCAGGTGGGTTCGCAGATCCTTCACACTGCTGCTGAAGGCACTGGACCCGTGAGCGCACTGGACGTGGCGTTACGTAAAGCACTAGCGCCTGTATACCCAGCTGTTCATGGCGTGCACCTTGCGGACTACAAGGTTCGCATTTTGGACAGCTCCCACGGTACCAGTGCAATTACGCGCGTTCTCATCGACAGCCGAACCGAGAACAATGAATTCACCACTGTTGGGGCGTCACCCGATATCATCGAGGCCTCGTTGCAAGCACTCCTCGACAGTCTCGAGTTCGGTTTGGTGGATAGCGGTATCCGCCCCTCGGATGCGTTGCAGGCTAGCTACGACGCGCCCGTATCCTCCCCCCGCCCGTCCTCCCTGCCGCTGTAACGTGTCGCATTTGAGCTTGGGTGAAGTGTCAGCTGGGGTGTGCTTGAAAGCGCTCTCCGGTTGAAAGAACTCATTCTAGTACCACGTAGCGGCCCGGCGCCGGGTACGACGATTTGCCGGCTAATTGCTGAGATTTCAGACACTTGCCCCGAGATCTGGCGACGCATTATTTAACCTTGCGCAATTATTAACCCTGGTTTATAGTTTACCTATGGATCAGAAGAGGTCAGCGTCAGTACATGCGGCCATCGCCTGTCTTCAACGTTTGACCGATGTCTTCCAGCAGCGGCGCACGCAGTTGGCACAATCGGCAGGCCTGTCGGACCAACAATGGGCCGTGCTCGAGGAGGTTTCGAGCGATCACTTTATGCCCAGCATGTTTGCCAAGAGCCGCGAGAGCTCAGCGGCTGCAGTCTCGAAGATACTGCGACAATTGGTGGACAAGGAGCTGATCGTGGGGCGGGTTGACACCACGGATGCCCGTCAACGACGCTACGAGCTCACTGCTCAGGGCAAGAAGACGATGCTCTCACTGCGCAAGAATCGCGAGCGGGCCGTCGAGGCTATTTGGATGCCTTTGCCCACTAAGGAACTTGACGCTTTCATTCGCTTTGGTACGCGCATTACGGAAAGTATGGAGAACTACGCATCGACCGCTGCGGACTGAAAGACACTCGGCTGCGAGTTTACGTGGCCACCGCTGAATCGCTTCATATTGCAGTTAGGAGCATGAAACTATGGGAAAGACACTCTACGCCAAGGTCTTCGACGCGCACACCGTAGCCCAGTTGCCTTCGGGCCAATATCAGCTGCTAATGGGCTTGCACCTGATCCACGAAGTAACCTCGCCCCAAGCGTTCAGCATGTTGGAGGAACGCGGACTTTCCGTGCTGTTTCCAGAAAGAACATTCGCGACGGTCGATCACATCATCCCTACATCCACGCTGTTGCGGCCGTTCCAGGACTCTTTGGCTGAACAGATGCTGGTTGCGCTCGAGGGCAACGTCAAGCGACATGGCATCCGCTATTTTGCTCCCGAACGGGGCGAGCAAGGCATTGTGCATGTGATTGGACCCGAGAATGGTCTGACTCAGCCTGGCATGACCATCTGTTGCGGTGACTCACATACTGCAACGCACGGTGCTTTTGGTGCGATTGCGTTTGGCATTGGCACCTCACAGGTGCGGGACGTGTTGGCAACGCAAACGCTCTCGATGGCGAAGCTAAAGGTCCGGCGGATCGAGATCTCTGGACGACTCAAGCCAGGCGTCACGGCCAAAGACGTAACACTGTTCGTCATCAATCGCTTGGGCGTCAACGGCGGCGTCGGATACGCCTATGAGTATGCCGGCAACACCATTGAAGCCATGACCATGGATGAGCGCATGACCGTCTGCAACATGGCGATCGAGGGTGGCGCTCGTTGTGGCTATATCAACCCAGACCAAACGACTTACGACTATCTCAAGGGGCGCACCTATTCACCGCCAGCGAAAAACTGGGACAAGGCCGTGGCTTATTGGGATTCAATGAAGAGTGATTCGGATGCCGTCTATGATGAGGTCGTCCGATACAAAGCTGAAGAGATCGACCCCATGGTGACCTGGGGGATTACTCCAAGCCAGTCGCTACCTGTTAGCGGCACCGTACCAACGGTGGACCAATTTGCAGCTGATGAACAAGACAGCGTGCGTGAAGCCTACGAGTACATGGGCGTCACTCCGGGCACGGCCATCTCAGGTCAGAAGATTGATGTGGCGTTCATTGGCTCCTGTACCAACGGACGTCTCAGCGACTTCGAAGCGGTCGTCAAGCTACTCGAAAACAAGAAATTTCGCGTTGCCGCACACGTCAAGGCGCTCGTCGTTCCGGGCAGTATGCAAGTGAAGGAACAGTTGCAGCAACGAGGTTGGGACAAGGTGTTTACCGATGCGGGCTTCCAGTTTCGCGAGGCAGGATGCTCAATGTGCCTGGCAATGAATCCCGACAAGCTTTCGGGCAATGAAGTCTGCGCGTCTTCGTCCAATCGTAACTTCAAGGGTCGCCAAGGCTCGCCCACTGGGCGCACACTGCTGATGAGTCCAGTTATGGTCGCAGCAGCGGCGATTGCAGGCAAAGTGACGGATGCCCGAGCGTTATTTGGCATTACCCAATGAGACCGGAATCATTCTTGGAAGAGGAGAACTTTAGTCATGCATGACACCAAACGAGTAATGGTCACGGGCACGGGAATCGTCTTGCGCGGCAATGATATCGACACCGATCGCATTATTCCGGCGCGCTATTTGCGGACCGTCGTGTTCGACGGCCTCGGCGAGCATGCTTTCGAAGATGACCGAGCCCAGCTCACGCGCACGGGTCAGGTGCACCCTTTTGACGAACTCAAATTCTGCAATGCGGAGATTCTGTTCGTAAATCGCAACTTTGGTTGTGGCTCTTCACGTGAGCACGCTCCCCAGGCCATCAAGCGTTGGAGACGCGGGATCAAGGCCGTGGTTGGTGAGAGCTTTGCTGAGATCTTTTTTGGAAACTGTGTTTCGCTCGGCGTCCCCTGCGCGGTCGTGAATGCGGCCAGCATTGAGCAGGCAATGAAGAAGATCGAGCTGGCCCCTCAGACGCAAATTACACTAAACGTACAAGAAAAGCGGTTGACGATCGGTGATCTTTCATTGCCATTTGAGATGGGCGATGGCGTACGCCAGCAATTCTTGGATGGCCGCTGGGACACGACGGCGGAATTACTTGCAAACAAGACTCAAATCGTAGCGACCGCCAAGAAGCTCCCCTATTTCGCAGCCTGGTCCTGACCCGACGGTGGCCGACGGACTCGGTCGAATACCCAACGGCGCCAACTCCAAAGCTAGGATGACCCAATAGAGCGCCTGCGGCCCATTGGCCCGAACTGTAAACCGCATGGGCTGGACTTCGAAGTGGCAAATGACGGAGTCCAGCAGAAACTTGTACATCGAACCAAGCGGCTCTGTTCATATAATGGGCGCAATTGATGCTCACCACAGCCGAACCACTACCGCATCTGCGGGTTTTGGGCGCAGGCGCAACGGACACCGGGCGCCGACGACGTCTGAATGAAGATCGCATTGGCGTTCGCAATGATTTGTCAGCGTATCTCGTGTGTGACGGCGCCGGCGGACACAATGCGGGGGAGGTCGCCGCCGCACTCGCGTCACGCTCAATCGTCAACTATCTCGCCGCAACGTCACGTGACGCCGGGCAGCAATCGGAGTTTGACCGCTTCGGGATCCCGAACGGTGCGCGCAGGTTGTCGGCCGCGGTGCACAAGGCCAATCGAGATATCGTGGAGATATCCCAAACGTCTCACCAGCATCGGGGGATGGGAACCACTGTCGTTTCGGCGGCATTCTCTGCCCGATCGGGCCTCATGCACGTGGCACACGTGGGTGATAGTCGCTGCTACCGGCTTCGCTCGCAGCACTTGGAATTGATGACTCAAGACCATTCGCTGTTGACAGACGTGCTGGAATACCGCCCGGAACTCGATGACACGAAACTTGACCGAATCCCGAGAAACATCATTACACGCGCACTGGGCGTCAATGAAGAGCTGCGGGTAAGCGTGCGCTCCTATCCAGTGGTTGCCGGGGATCGGTATCTGCTCTGTTCGGATGGTCTGAGCGGCCCAGTCTCTGGGTCATTCATAGCGGAATTGCTGAAGCAAGCCGATTCGGCTGAGCATGCTGCCAACAATCTTATTTTGGCCGCAAACGC
>CAZCNI010000153.1:0-5746 GCA_964499765.1 uncultured Polyangiaceae bacterium | reverse complement strand
TGGCCGCAGATGGCCACCAAGCCAAAACGGCCGACCCTCTACGTACACAGGCAAGACGTTACGGACCCGACTACTCAGCGTGCTTTTGTTTGGGCCAGGGCCCAAACAACGACGACAAGAGACCTAATTGCCCTGGCGCCTCTGATAGGCCGGCGTGTCCCAATCCAGGTCGCCTTCGCCAGGAAACGCGATCCCGCGAATGGCTGGGCCAGCACTCGGGTGGCTCGCTGTTGAAGCCGCGTGCGCTTGTTTTCTGGCAGCAGCATAGACCTGCGCCGTATCTTGTCGTGCCGGCACGGAAGAGCGAGGCGCGGGAACAAAACATTCTTGCACCACTGAAGCCCGATTGTTGTTGGTGCGTCGCGCAGCTTGCAGAACCTCTGGTTGCACTGCAGCTTCGGCCTGACCAAAGCCGGTGGCGATGACGGTAACCTTGATGGCATCACCCATGGTCTCGTCAATGCTGGCACCAAAGATGATATTCGCGTCATCGTGTGCCTGCTCTTGAATCAGCGATGCGGCTTCCTGGATCTCTCGCATCTTCATGTCCGGTCCCCCCACAACGTTGATGAGCACGCCGGTGGCGCCGTCGACCGTAATGTCATCTAGTAACGGCGACGCAATCGCCTGCTCCGCTGCTAGACGCGCGCGGCCCTCTCCCTTGGCCATACCAGTACCCATGAGAGCACGTCCCATAGCGGCCATCACGGTACGCACATCAGCAAAGTCCACGTTGACGATGCCATCGAGTGTAATGAGATCACTGATGCCACGTACCGCTTGATAAAGTACCTCGTCAGCCTTTCGAAACGCGTCAACGAACGTCAGTTCATCGTCGGCCAATGCCATGAGCTTTTCGTTGGGAATGGTAATCAGCGTGTCCACTTGCTCGCTCAACATCTGAATGCCCTGTTCCGCTCGCCGCATCCGCTGCTTGCCTTCGAACGTGAACGGCTTGGTCACGACACCAACCGTCAGCGCACCCTCTTCACGCGCCAATTGCGCAATAACCGGTGCCGCTCCGGTTCCTGTGCCGCCACCCATACCCGCCGTCACGAACACCATATCGGCACCCGAAATCAGCTCCTTCAATCGCGTAACGTCCTCGAGCGCCGCCTTACGACCCCGCTCGGGATCCGCGCCCGCACCGAGGCCACGCGTAATGCCTGATCCAATGGCGACCTTCTCGGCCGCTGCATTGGAATTGAGCGCCTGGACATCAGTGTTGACGGTGATGAACTCCACCCCTTCGAGCCCGAAATGGATCATCGTGTTGATGGCGTTGCCACCGGACCCACCCACACCAATCACCTTGATTCGCGCTTGATATTGTGGTGTGTCGTCTGCAAATTCGATAGAAAAACTCATATTAGGGTCCTCCCGGATGCGACGATCCGTCGCGTTCATCAGGTCTTTGCGGGCAAAACGGATCTGCCTTTCCGTCTCACTCGTTGGGTCTGCGTTGTGGTTGTTGTGCCTTTGTTTGGTCAGCTCGAGTGATTGAATTTACTAGTCAAAAAGCCGCGCGAAACCAGTTCCAGAACCCGCCGTTACTGCGTTCAGCGGTGTCCACCACAGGTTCCGTGGAGGCGCGACCGAGTGCTGGCTCCCTCGCATGCGAATCGGCAAGCGAATTGCCCCCATGACGAAGCAGGCCCACACCGGTCGAGAACTGTGGACCCTGTACGAGTTGGTAGATGCCTTCGAGACCGATTGGGAAGCCCAGTCGAACCGGCATACCGAGAATTTCTTCGGCGCACTCCGCAACGCCCTCCATGAGAGCCGCTCCGCCCGTGAGCACGCATCCAGAGCTAATTTGCTCGAGGAGTCCAGTTTCCTCCATGCGACTGCGTACAGCAGCGAAGATCTCTTCGACCCTAGGTTCGATGATGTCGCTTAACAGGCGACGTGCCACGCGACGGGGCGAGTGGCCACCTACGCCCGGAACTTCAATCTCTTCTTCATCTGAAATCATTCGACTGAGCGCGCATCCGTAGTTGCGCTTGAGTCGCTCTGCCTCGGCAACCGGCGTGCGCAGCCCTGCCGCGATGTCGCTGGTGATGTTGTTGCCACCAGCGGGGATTACCGTCACATAGGCGATACCACCGTCGGAGTACATGACCACATCCGTGGTACCCCCGCCAATGTCAATCACCGCGACACCAATCTCCTTTTCGTCTTCGCTAACGACTGCATCGGCACTTGCAAGCGGTTGCAGCACGACCCCTGCCACGTTGAGCCCGCAACGCTCGACACAGCGTTCGACGTTTTGTACGCACGACGTGGCTGCCGTAATGAGATTGACTCGCGCCTGCAATCGAACGCCACTCATTCCAATTGGATCACGAATGCCGTCTTGGTTGTCCACCACATACTCTCTAGGCAAAGCGTGGAGAATGGTTCGATCAGCATCGATAGGGATGGCTCGCGCCCCCTCCAGAACCCGCTCCAGATCGGCGCGTCGGACTTCGCGTCCGGAGATGGCACAGATGCCGTCTGACGGTTGGCTACGCACGTGGCTTCCAGCCACCCCCACGTATACGGTGGTGATCTCCACGCCCGCCATGGTTTGGGCCGCGTCCACGGCTTCGCGAATAGCCCGCACGGTCCATTCGATATTGCTAACCACTCCCTTGCGCAGGCCGCGACACGCGACATTGCCAAAACCCAAGATTTCGACGCGGCCGTCGTCGATCTCGCCGACTACGGCCGTCACCTTGGTGCTGCCCAAATCCAACCCGACGACGATCTCGGAATTTGTGGAAGTCGGCTTAGTCATGGGTTGTTCCGTATGCTTCGTTTCATTGGTTCGCTGGGCAGGGTCGAGCAGCGACGCTGCCATGGGCGACTGAAGAAGGCCAAGTTTCGGGATAATTGGCTTTCATCAGTTCAGCCTCACAACTACGCGGTTTGGGTTTGCGCGATTGTCCATAAAGATGAGTGCCGGCGTTGAACGATGAGCTTGCAGTCGCGACAAGACGCGTTCCGCCATCGTGAACTTCTTGGACCAAGGGCCAACGCCTAGGTAAAGGGTCGTGCCCTTGTGTCCGAGCGTCATAATCACTTCACCGCCAGGCGTCAGATGCACCTCTTGTGGGGAGTACGACTTGGCGAGATGGCTCTGCGAATAGTGATTCAGCACGTCGAGAGCGAGCGAAATGCGCTGCCGGTAAAGCGATGTGTCGCGAGGGCCGTCGTCAACGGTAACCCCCGTGATCAGAGGAAGGTCACTCGGGTCCTCGGTTGATGCCGGTTTGAATGTCTCACCCTGGCGATTGACCAAGAACAATTGGCTCGCCACCAACGCAAGAGCGGCGGCTTCTCGTTCCTGCAGTTCAATCTGAATCGAGGACGGTAGGTGTCGAGTCACTCGAACCTGCGATACCCAGGGGTTCTTGAGCAGTCGCCCCTCGACGTTGGCCACATTGAGTTTGAACAGATTGTCACCGAGCGTTATGCCTGAATTGGCCAGCACTTGTTCCTTGGTCACGCGAGTAAGGGCGTTCGTCTGCACGTCCTTGATTGCGAAGCGGGCCGAAGTGGTCGCATAGTGGTAGACGGCCCAGGTCAGTCCGATGGCACTGCCGAGCACCACGACGAGACTCCAAATCACCCCCACGGTGCCCAATATCGACGACCAAGCTCGCCCGCGTGAGGTAATCTTCGATTGGTCCTGTGACCCCTCGGCGTTGCTCATGTCGGCTGCACCCCAGGCCGCAGCCCGATGCTCGGACGGGGTCAATAGCCGATTCGCTGGCGCCCGAGAGACTCGTGTCATTGAGGTGTCTCCGACGCAATCGAACGCACTGCCACCTGCTGCTGAATGAGCCGCAGAACCTTGTTCACGTCGCCCGCTCCGAGCGCCACGATGACATCGCCTTGCCTCAGGTCGCTCGCCAGAGTCTCCGCCACCACATTCAGATTATCGAAGTACCTAACGTTGTGATGACCGTGGGTAACCACGGCGTCTGCGAGCTTTTCGGCGGTCACACCCGCGATGGGGGTCTCACCCGCGGGATAAATGGGAACCATGAGCAGTTCATCGCAATCGTTGAATGACCGCGTGAACTCCTCGAACAGACTTTGAGTGCGGGAGTACCGATGCGGCTGAAATACTGCAATTACTCGTCCGTTGTAGGCACGACGCGCAGCAGTCAACGTAGCGCGAATCTCGGCCGGATGGTGGCCGTAATCATCCACGAGGGCAACTCCCTCGAGCTCACCGATGACCGTAAAGCGACGTGCCACGCCATGGAACTGAGCCAGGGATTCTTTGATCACGTCAATCGGGACAGCTAACTCGTCGCCAACGGCGATGGCTGCCAGTGCATTCAAGACATTGTGGATGCCCGGCATGCGAAGGCTGAATTGTCCCAATGCTTCCCCGCGTCGGAAGGCCGAGAATCGTACGCTGGTTCCTTCGTACTCGACCTGACGCGCTGAATAGTCCGCCTGGGGTGACAGACCGTAAGTCACGTGACGCCGCTGCACTCTCGGCAGCATCAGCTGCACATCAGGGTGGTCCAGGCAGAGCACCGCAAGGCCGTAGAACGGGACTTTTTCCACGAATTGAATGAACGCCTCCTTGAGGTTCTCGTGCGTTCCGTAGTGGTCTAGATGTTCAGGGTCGATATTCGTAACCACGGCAATGGTGGGAGTCAGGCGCAGAAATGATCCATCGCTCTCGTCTGCTTCGGCAACCAAGAGGTCACCCTCTCCGAGCCTTGCATTGCTCCCCAATGCCGCCATCCGACCACCAACGACAACCGTTGGATCATAGCCCGCCGCACTGAGTATAGTAGCCACCAGCGACGTGGTTGTCGTCTTGCCGTGCGAGCCAGCGATGGCAACCCCGTACTTGACCCGCATGAGTTCCGCGAGCATCTCCGCCCGCGATACCACCGGTATGCCGGAGCGCTTGGCTTGTACCAACTCAGGGTTGGTGGACTGGATCGCGCTCGAATACACGACGACATCCGCACTCTCGACATTCTGCGCACGATGACCGACGTCAATCCGTACGCCAAGGCGCGCCAGGCGTCGGGTCGTCTCGCCTTCTTTGAGATCCGAGCCGGACACATCGAAGCGTAAGGTTCGAAGTATCTCGGCCAACCCACTCATGCCGATCCCTCCGACACCCACGAAATGAACGTGGCGAACGCGACCTCGAAACATTTATACCACCATATCCTTCATGGCTCGTTCACTACGAGTCAAAGTACCGTGTCGAGCCAACCCGGGATTGCCGAGCTCAATCAGATCTTGGGCGATGGCCAAAGCAGCGTGAGGACGACCCCATTGCTGCGCTGCCCGGCTCATCTTGTGCAACAAATCACGATCTTGCTGCAAACGAATCAAGCAGTCGGTGACGGTCTGGAGATTCGCTGCGGCCGGGTCAATACAGATGGCCGCTGCAGTCGATTCCAAAGCACGCGCATTCTTGAGTTGGTGAGCTCCGGCCGCGTAGGGATAGGGAATCAAGATGCCGGCACGCCCAATAGCGCAGATTTCACTCACCGCACTCGCACCCGAGCGACTGATCACGACATCGGACCAGCCGATGGCGGTTGGCATTTCCTCGATGAAGGGAACGACCCTAACTCGTGTCGATTCGATATCGCCATAGGCCTCACGAACGCGCATTGCGTGCTTCTCGCCACACTGGTGAACCACCTCGACGCAGGACCCTAACTGGTGAATCACTTGTGGCACCAGCTCATTGAGGGCTGCAGCGCCCTGACTGCCG
>CAZCNI010000152.1:0-5759 GCA_964499765.1 uncultured Polyangiaceae bacterium | reverse complement strand
ATCAAGATATTAGGCCGACGGAACCAGAACGGTCAATGACGCTGAAATGAATTGGCAATAAGATTATTGTTTAGCTGAAAGTTTCTCATGCCAGCCGAGTAATGCCGGGTTCCACGACTGAGGCGGAGCCCGAACTTCATATCATGGGCAATCGACTTATGGGTCGTGCGATTGCTGATCGGACCATGCGATTGGCCTCGCCAGGCTGATAATCATGGCGACAGCGGTTCCCGGGCCGAATTCGTGAAGCTACTGGCCGCCAAGCACAGCCCTTTCCACGTTTGACTGGTAGGAAAATATCCGGAGTCTCCGCGGTCACCCGCTGACAGGAGGAATCCTTCACAAGCAACCCGTTCATCGGTCGGCGCGTATGCCAAGGCCCAATTGAAGTGCTCGGTGGCTTCGACGGTTTGGCCAACTTCAGCAAGGGCGCGGCCGCGTAGTGCCAACCACTCTCCTTGCACGCTCGTAAGCTGGGTAGCGTTTCCAAGCGCGGCGAGCGCCAACAGGGCTCCCCCTTGCTGAAGTAGTGCCAGCCCGGCAAGGGTGTGGAGCTCAGTGACAGGTGACTCGCTGAGTATCGCCGTTGGCAATGTTGCCTCAATCGCATCGTAGCGATGCACCTGGTCGAACAGTTCTGAGATTCGCAGCCGCTGTACGAGCTCTAGATTCAGATCGCCTCCAGAGTCACTGTTTCGATCCACCTGGGGTGATTGGGGAAGAGATTCCGTTGACAGCACGTGCCGCCAACGTCGCGTCCAATCCTTGAGGGAATAGCCTGTCACCGAACGAAGTGCTGCATCGGTACCTTCGTCTCCCAACCCACGCAGTTCGTGAAGTAACAAACGAATGGCGTTCCATCCGCACTCACGAACAATGACGGCAAGAAAGTCGAACACCTCGGCATAAGCCACATTCGCTGCCTCAGGATTGGGCAGAAGCGCGATGGAAGCGCCCAGGCGTTCGAAGCCAACAGCTCGCCCGGAGAGCCACGCCGTACGCGCCACCTCGTGTTGGTTCGGCACACCATCATGGGGTCGCGGCGTTCGCCATCCGGCTTCTAGGTGCTTGGCCAGTGATTCCTGCAACCAGAGAGGGGCATTGTCGTTCGTCGCAGCGGTGACCATCAGATGCGTAATTTCGTGTGCCAGCGTATCCTGCCAGGGGTAACCTTTCCGAAATGCTCGCGGCGAAAGCAGAGTAACCCGACCAAAACGGGCCACAGCAACGGTGCCCGTTGTTTCTGCCGCCTCAAGCGGCAGACCTGTGAGTGCGGACAAGCTTGCATGATCCATAACGAGTTCGATCCGCAATGGCAGATCACTCGAGACGCCCAGCTTGCCCGCAACGAAAGTGCGCGCCTGCACAGCAATATCTATGATGAGTGAGGCCCACGAGGCATCTGCGTCATCCTGCAAGCGCACCCATACGGCTCGCTTTTCATCGTTGATGAGGCGCGCAGCGGCCATCGCCCGCGCGCAACCATCCGCCAGCGAGGAAAGTTCTCGGCCCGATTCTGCCGGTAGGTTCGAAATTGCACCCATGATGGCGCGGGCCTCATCGCAGTCACCCCGGTACAAGGCAAGCCGGGCTCGAAGCGCAGCAGCCTCGGGGCGCATCGACGGATACGTGCTCAGCAGATTTGCGGCACGCGTGAGCCTGAGACCATTGATCGCCACGCGAATCTCGTTCGCATTGGCCATGAAACTCGGGCGCGCAACCAGACTAGCTCTCTCCGTCAGGAGCCGATCGCGAAGCGGCATCGAAACCCCCGCCAACAACACCAAGGCCCCTATTACGCTCATCCAGAAGACCCGACGATTCATCGCAGCAGTCCTTCCGCATAGCGTCGAACCGCCGCACCCAATTCGCCGGGCGCCTCTGCGCTCAGCCCCTTTTGAACGCGAGCTCGGAAGCGGGCAGCCAGTTCAGGGTCGCCGGTTGGCGTAACCGTACCTTGATTGGTTGCCGGAGAATTCTTCCCCTGGGCATCATCGCGAGCATTCTCAGTGGATCGGTTACTAGGCTGCGCATCGAAGTGATCGAGCAACGCTTGGGCCATCTTTTCGTGGTCCAGGGCTTGGGTTCCATCGCTTTTCTCCAGGTCTCCACTCGCGCGTTCCATAAGCGCCGCAGCACGACCCAGGTCATTGCGTAAGGCCTCTGGGATTACCGCGTCACCGCGCTGTTCGCGCTGAGCCAGGCCTCGGGCACGAATAGCCAACTGACGCTCCTTGCCCACTTGGTCCCGAAGTTGTTGCGCAGCCAACCTCCCGATCTGCGCTTGAGTTCGTTGCTCGGTTTGCTCCAGGGAGTGAGCCTGACTAGCCAGGTCTTCGTCGAGCTTGCGCAGAGTTTCTTGGTCAATGCCGCCAACTCTGCCCTCGCGGGCGGCACGTAACATCGCCTCGCTGATGGCATCGCGGGCAATGCGCACCCGTTCAAGGGCGTCGCCGTTGCGCTGCTGGAGCATCGCCTCAGCCGCGCCGAGTGCTTGTTCTCTCGCCACTACTTGGGAAGATTGAGCCGAGTCCGGCTCCGCCCCCGTGTTAGGGAGTCTCTCTGCGATCTGGCGCAGATGAGCGGCGTGTTCTCGGCTTTCAGTGCTGGAAGCATCCTGCGATGCGCCCGCTTCTGCAGCCTTCAGCGTCCGCTCGAGTAGCTCCAACCCCGCCCGGTGCTCCTGCCTCAATTGCTGCAATTCCAGCAGCAAACGCTCGATTCGCTGGTGTGCATTCGAGGCTGACGGCCGCCCGCGCGCGGCCCCTTGCGCGTCTCCTGCTGCCGACTCAACTCCGCCGGTAGGTAAGCTTCCAGCGGAGGGCTCTGGACGACGAAGACGCGTCGCCAGGTACTCGGCCGCAAGTTGCACGTGAGTGTAATCGTGAGCATCACGAGCACGCTCGATTCGAACCAGCGTCGCACGCACGATGCTCGCAAGATCGGCGCCCAACTGTCCCAGAGCCGCCAGTGACCTCCCGCCGCCTTTCAACATGCGCAGCGCGTCATTGACCCTTCTATCACCGGGGTCCCTAAGCTCGGTGCTATTCGCCTGCCGCGCCCCGAGTGCCAGCTCGTCTGCCAGTTCGGCAAGCGCACTGCAGACCACACGCGCATCTCGTTGCTCTAGCTCGAAGACCAACGAGTCTAGAGCCAGCGTTACTTGCTCCAGTTGGGGTTGCTGCAAACCACCATTCAATGGGAGGCGAGCAAGCTTCTCCTGCAGGGCGCGCACTAGCAGATCGACGTGCGTCGGCCAATTCCATAGGTCATGTTGATTTGCGAGGCTTTGCTTGAGCGTCGTCAGTGCGCGCTCTCTGTATTCGGCAATTGAATGGTCCTCGTCGCCAGTGTTGTGCCCCGACACGTAATCCGCAGCTAGCCATTCAACTAGACGGGTTCGTACACGCCGCAGTTCCTCAATGCGTTCAGCTTCAGGCTGCCCCGGCATGGGTGGCTCGAGCTTGATCCAGCCACTGTGCCCCCAATTATTTGCAACCAGATTGTTGTCATCGCGCGCTTCCACCCTCACCAACGTGGGCAAATGGACCTCTTTGAGAAACGGGTCACCCACCCGCAGGGCGTACGCCCCGACTTGCTCACGCTGTTGGCCATCGAGGCGCATCAGTGTCCGCCGCTCCTCATGGTCAGCTGCTTTCAGCACGACATCGAGCTGCCGTAGTCCGTGGTCATCGAACGCTTGGTACTTCAACTCGACGCGCGCGACGCGGCCTAGCTGTACGGTCTGACCTTCGTTTTCAAGAACGACCTCGGGGGGTTCATCGGTCTCGGCATCAATCAGAATCGAGTCGTCTTGCTCGATCAAGGTCGGGCCGAACCGCGCAGCAATCCGTAGGCGCACTGACTGAAGCAAAGTCCAGTGAGCAACGACTTCGCCCTCGGCAGTCTCAATGAACTCCACGGACTGCTGACCATTGGTGAGCACGAGCTCACGCCCCGCTTGCAACGGTCCACCACGGACTGAAATCAGACTCCCTGTTGGCTCTGACAAGTGTGAACCAAACAAGATCGAATGTTCGGCGATCCGCAGGTAGGCCGGTGGCTGCGCGGATACCCCCGTTACATCCAGCCAGGGCATAGCAATGGGCGCTGTGCCCCTACTTGCCAGCGCAACGTCTAGCCCCTCCAGAACTCGATGCTTCGCCCTCGATACGAGTACGAGGGTAGCAACGAGGGCAACGATGACTCCGCCATTCATCAAGCGCGCGTGCCGACGCGCACGCCTCTCAATCGCTTCGGTGGAGATCCTTGCCAGTGAATTTTGTACGTATCTTTCGGCGAGCGCAGTCGAACCACTACGGGTCGCCTCTCGTGTCTGTACCAAGAGGCGCAAAGCCCGCAGCGACCGCTGACTAGCGACCGGATCGCTCGATCGAACAATCTGAGTCAATATGCGCGCAACATGATCCTTCTGGCGGAGCCTTCGCACGTGCACGCAAGCGATGCTCACCGCCACCGAGAGCAACAAGATGACGGCCGCGAGCCGCGAGCCAGAGGTACCCGCCCGCGCAATCAGAGCCCCCAGGACGATAGCTGCCAGCGTGCCCACGCAGCTCAGTCGCCGCAGTGCAGGCGATACCCGACTCCAGAATGCCGCATGAAAGAGCTCGACTCGGCGATCAGGGGGTAACGAACCATCGGCAGACACGATTGAGGAGAAGCTTAGCCTTAAAGCAAGCTGACGAAACCCCTTCAATCGCGCTACTCTGCGCGAAGGTTCGGCCACGTCTCGGCAGGTGTCGTGCTTCTCGTATCAAAGCTCATCCAGTCCGTATTGTCGTTCTCGGAGCTGAAGCTCCGTCGTGATTGGCTGCTTGACTACCTCCCCAGGCTGGACACCTCAGAATCGGCTGCGCTGTTGGATGCACTTTGCAAGTCGTCGGAACGTGGTGAGCCAACTGCCCATGAGGTACTTTCGGCCTGGGTTGCAGGCCTGGTTACCCTCAGTGATTCGCCCTGGGTGCTGGCACTGCGCCAAGAATCGATTGACAGGAATCTGCTCAGCCTCAATCGCATGTTGCAGACATACACGAGCGTCAGCACCGCGCCAGAAACCGCATTCAAGGTTCCCGATTACGGTGCTGGCCGTGAGCTGACCGTTGGTGAGCGGCGCAGTCTGGCACGTCAGCCTAATCGACGAGTATTCGAAAAGCTCCTGCGCGATCCACATCCGCTAGTTCTACGTAACCTGTTAGGCAATCCGCGGCTTACGGAAGACGATGTGCTGCGTCTCGCCGCAAAACGACCGCTGCGTGAATCACTTACTCGTGAACTCGTGCAGCGGCCAGAATGGTTGTTGCGTCCGCGGATTCGCCTGACCCTTCTGCACAATCCCTACACTAGCTCGCACCTGGCGCTGGCCCTGTTGGTACTCTGCAAACGCGACGAATTGGCGGAGATTCTGGAGAACACCTCTCTACACCCCGTGCTGCGTACCGCTGCCCGGGAACTACTCGACCGTCGCCCACCCCTCGGTGCTGTATCAACTTCCACCATACACTAGGAAGCTCCACGTTGGAAAGCTACTCCTCTTCCTCTTGGGACCACTGAAACAGCGCGCCCATGGTGACGCGGCTGGCGCACTCTTCACAGAGCGGTGGCTCTTCGATCCGCATCTCTTGACCCCGGTGCCACAAAAACAAACCACTTCCGTAGGGGCGACCCTCGAACGTCTTGCCACACACGTCACAGTCGAACTGAGGCTGTGGATCCGCGCTGCCTCGTGCGCGAACTGGCAC
>CAZCNI010000151.1:0-5782 GCA_964499765.1 uncultured Polyangiaceae bacterium | reverse complement strand
GTCGTCTGCGAAATCCGGAAGCAGCCTCGAATATGGCGAACTCGTTTTTGCGTATAAGCTAGACGTGATTGAGTGGATACCGTGGGCAGGCCTGGGCGCTGGGGTCTTTGCGGCTACTGGTGATCTTCAGGGGGCGCGACGCGATGCGATTCAGCCCGCCGCCAGCCTTTGGTTCGGTATCGACTATGCTTTTTCGCGTGAGTGGGGGGTAGGCGGATTCTTCGCTCTTCACTCTTGGGTCACGGATTCAACGCGCTCCAACGTGCGAATGGCTGCGACCCAATTTGGACTGCACGTTGAGCGACGGTTTGGGTGGTAACTGCGTGGCTGAACACGGCAATGGCAAGCAGGGAAGGGTGGCGAGCGTCTTGCTGCTCGCATTGGCGTGCGCTTGCTCAAGAGCCAATTGCAGTGGCTCATCGCGCCCTCGCTCTACTGCGCTCGATGCGGCGCCAGCCACCAGTATCGAACCCCTAACGTCCAAACCGGCGCTCGACGACCGAACCGGACCGGTCTGGATCCAGGCGCTGCGCGATCGACGTTGGACAGAAGCCGAAGCGGCCCTATCGAATTCGAATGAAGGGCTTGCCAATCAACCGCGACTACTGCTTGCGCACGCCTACGCTCTGGCAAAAACTGATCAATTCGAGCCGGCCTGGGCGCTGCTGCAGGGACTCGAAAAGAACCTGCCCGAGCTGACACCACAGATATTGCGCCTGCGAGCGGAAACCGGCCTGCACACGTCCCAAGCAGCCGTGGCGGCGGACTGGTTTGCATCGCAGGGGGAACCGCAAGCGTACGTTCGAGCGGCGAGCACTTTCCTCGTGGCGAATGACCTCAGTTCTGCGCTAAGTTCGGTAACACGTGCCATCGACTTGTTGACGCCTTTGCATGACGACGCATCGCGTAGCGCACTGGCAGAAGCACATCGCGTGCGCGCCCAAGTGTACCAAGGGCGTGGCGCCCCGGAACTCGCTGCCGCCGATTGGCTGTGGTTGGACACGCAGGCCCCGACCCACCCGGCGGCGAGTGGCGCCGACGGGCTATGGGAAAAAGCTACAGGACTAAGACTGAGCGTCGATCAGCGCCTCACGCGGGCAGTGGCACTGGCCAAAGCGGGGATGCTCCAAGCCACTGAGGCTGAGCTCGAGCAGCTGCACAGTCTACCGCACGCACCCCTTGCAGCTGGCTATTCAGATTGGATCTTGGGCAAAGCTCGCAGTCGCGCGCGCCTGGATCACGTGCAGGGCGCCCGGATGCTGGAACGCTCAATCGTGGCGCAAGTCGAAGATTCCGACTCACTGCGGATCGAGTCGGCGCGACTCTATTTGCGCGGCGGCAAGGAAAGCGAAGCGATTCGCGTGCTCGAACCCATCGTCAAGTCGCATGGCTCACGGAGCGGTGAGGCCCGCGCTTTGGTGGCCAGAGCGTACGGCATCGTTGGTGACTACACCAAGGCGCTCCACGCATACGACGCGCTGCTTGGTAAGACCAAACCAAAGAACAAGGACGACCTGGCTTTTGAACAGGCGGTCACCGCCGTATTGGCAGGTTATCCCAAACGCGCTCTGACGTTGTTCGATGCGATTGCTCAGAACGAACGTCGTGAGTCGCTCCGCGCTCGCGCCGCCGAGCTTGCTGCAGTGGCTGCGGTTGAAGCGGAACTCAAGGACGAGGCTGTCTCACGCTTCCGTAACGTGGTTTCCAGTTATCCGTTCACGGTCGGGGCGTGGTTGGCAACCGAACGATTGCGGCAACTGCAGGTAACGCCAGCGTTGTCGCCCTTGCCAACGCAACCAGCGCCCACCTCGGATGTGGTCACGGTTGAGCTGCCGCGGACGGTTGCAACATTGCGTGAACTGGGGCTCGTTGACTTTGCCAGTCAGGCACTGACCAAAGAAGAATCGAGCCTACGCCAGCGATTTGGTCAGGGCACGGCTGAATTGATGTGCAAAGCCTATGGTGCCATTGGCACGGCTGATCGGCGCTTTGCCTGGTCCCGTGAGGGCATTGGGAACCTAGACCTAAGCAGTCTTCCCGATCGGAGTTCGCGCTGGCGCTGGGACTGTCGCTTTCCACAACCCTACCCGGGCATCGTCGGTGAACTCGAACAGCGATGGCAATTGCCACCGGGACTGCTGTACGCAGTGATGCGGCAGGAATCCAGTTTCCGCGAGCGGATACGGTCCGTCGTGGGAGCAGTTGGCTTGATGCAGCTGTTACCAAAGACTGCGGAGCGGCTGCTAAGTGACTTTGGCGCCGTGCCCCAGTGCGACAACGAGGATGAGCCCAAGTTAGACGAACCTCGGTGCAACTTGGAGCTGGGCGCACGCTATTTGCACGCGTTGGTCGAGGCGTTCGATCAGCAACTGCCGCTCGCGATTCTGAGTTACAACGCAGGACCCGAAATCGTCAATCGATGGCTAGGGGCGAAGAAACCGCTGCCTTTGGACTTGTTTTTGGCAGCAGTGCCGTTTCCAGAGACGCGGAACTACGTGCATCACGTGCTGACGAATTTTCTCGTGTACAGTTGGCTAGTGCCGGGGCAACCCAGGTTGCCCCAAGTAGTGTGGACGCCAACCGGGTCAGTGAAAGCGACCAAGGACCTTTACTGAGGTGAACCCCATCAGCCCGACCGCGCGTGGCTCCCTAGTAATCACCAGGGTGCAGGTGAGCAAAGCTCGCAACAGCCCGATTCATGGGCATGAGCCCATCAGCTGCCCAGTGGTTGGCGAACGCGTCGCGTAACTCGAGCTCAGCCAGCTTTCCGCGAAACGAAAAGCCAAATTCCGGTTCCTGGGTGACGTCATCGGGATCCGCATAGAGCCGCCACACGAAAAGTCCAGCAAACCACGATTGATCGATAGCCGCTGCGAGCAGAGCACGATAGGCCTGCGCTTGGGATCGCTCGTCGATGACAACGTCGGACAGCGCTTCCGGCCATTCCCAAGGTCGCAGCGCGGCGTCTTTGCGCGTGGTGTAGCCGAACTCAGTAAATACGATGGCTTTGTCCCAGCGCTTGGCCAACTCATTGGCGCGCGCGGTGTGTCCCGCTGCCGCCTGGGCCATCTCCTCGAATGAAGCATTGGGATGTTCAGCAAGTGGGTAGAACGCGTTGATGCCAATAAAGTCCAGATCTCCCCAAATGACAGTGTCTTCGGCGTCATCCCAATTGGCCGCGTACGTGAGCGGCCCTTTGTATAGTGCACGCACGTGTTTGATGATGGGAAGAAACGTGCTTGCTCGATCAGTGGTGACCCAGCGACGTAGCTCAATGCCAACGGCAAACAGATCTGCGTGTGCGCCTTGGGCAACTCTTGCCCACTTGGTTACGAACGTGTCATAGGCGCGAGCCCAGCGTTTCCAATTGGCATCATCACCCGGATCGATGAAGCCCCGCCACTCGCCACTTTCGACCCACAGATGAGGTACCAGCATCACGCGAAGACCCTGTGCATGAGCCTGCGCGATCGCTGCTGACACGGCCTTTCGGTTTTGTTCAAAGGTCACTTCGAAACTCATGGCGATGCCGGTTGCATGCATGTCAGCGACGCGTCCAAAAGGTGTGACACTGACCCAGTTGCCACCCATGCGCTGAATCTCGCTCATGGTTCGGTTGCATGCCGCGCTCCCGTATCCGCGCCCCGGATGCAGTTGATTCTCAATCGGACCCACGGTTACGCCACGAATCGCCTGCTCGAACGACCAACGCAACATGCGTGTGCGTGCGGGCGCCACCTCTGCGCTTGCTGGTTTTTGTGGCACTGGCTCATGCGGTGGCTGCGCATGAAGCGTTGGCGCCACGAGCAGCGCCAAGAGTGCCACCGCTGCAGCTCGGCCAGCGACTGGCCAGCGAAAATGCATCGCGCGTGAGCTACTTTGCCGGCGCATAGAGTCGATCTGCCAAGTCAGCGAGCAGTGTATCCGTTATGTCGGCGATGTTCGCAACCACCCGGTTGGCTCCAGCGTCCAGAAGCTCAGCCTCGCCGTAGCTATGCGCCACTGCGAGGCACGGCAGCTGAGCCGTGCGCGCCGCGGCAATGCCTGCCAGTGAATCCTCGATGACCAGCGCGCGTGCCCCTGCCTCAGGTCCCGCAACGCTGGCTAACCGTGCCAAACCAATCAAGTAACCCTCCGGGTCCGGCTTGCATGCTTGGGTATCTTCAGCTGACACAACGAAGCGAACTGCGCGCTCGGCCCCAAGTATCTTCAAGCCGAGTTCAATCTCGTCCCGTAGCGCACCGGACACGACTCCAACCACATTGCCGTTCTCGGCTAGCCGGCGCAGCAATTCTCCGGCGCCGGGAAAGGGTGTGAGCTCCTGGCGGGCGCGCCTCAGATATTCGGGCTTCTTGGCGGCGAGCAAACTTTGAATTCGTGCCTCATCAACAGCAAGGCCGTTGTCCAAAAGAATGGCGCGGAACGCGCCCACGTCGTCGTACCCTAGGTATTTTGCGTTGTAGTCCTGCTCGCTCAGGGCAATGCCGAGTGGCCGCAGAACGTCGCAGAAAGCGGCCAAGTGAACCAACTCGTCATCGACGAGCACACCGTTATAGTCGAACAGGTACGACGAGAACGCCACGCAGCTAAACCTCGGCTCAATGGCCTAGTCGTCCCACGTTGGGGCGATGGCCTGACTTCAGGTGCCATATTGCATCCAAGGCTCGGGCGTGCCAGTTTCCGCGGGCCGCAATCAATTTCGCATTGGAGGCCGCTCGGAGAAGAATGAGTAAAGGTGACTTGCTTGAGATGGAAGGAGTTATTCAGGACGCCCTAGGCGGTGGTCAATATAACGTCAAAGTCGACCAGGGGGGCGCGTTAGTGCGTGCTCAGCTCAGTGGTCGCATGCGTCGCCATCACATTCGGGTTCTTCCCGGCGACCGCGTTCGCGTAGCGGTTTCACCCTACGACCTCAGTCACGGTCTCATCGTCTACCGCGGCAAGTAGCGCGCCTTGGCGCGCTGGAGGTTGTGTGGTCCATAGATATCGCACAATCACAGGTATCATCGGCTTCACCGGCTGGGTGCTGCTCGTCGCGAGCTCTTGTAAAGACCGTGAAGGCACGGGCGTTGCGCAGATCGACGCCGGTGCACTGCAATTGGAGCCACCTGCAAGCGAGCAAAAGGAGCGACGCGCTCCACAAGTGCTGTACCTACCAGATGGTGGCGATGCGGTGATCGGCAACATGCTCGCTTTTAGTCCGAACGTGGCCGTGCCCGTACCGAGCGTTGCGCGCAATCTGTCGCGCCGCTGTCCGCCCGAGATGGTGGATATCAAGGGTCAGTTCTGCATCGACCGTTGGGAGGCAAGCCTGGTGGACGCAGCGAGCAAGCGCGCTCTGTCGCCTTACTATTCACCAGAGCCGCGCCGCGCCAAGGCAGCGCGCGACCAGTGGGACAAGGAGCGGCTGGACGTGGGCTCTGCCCGGGCGCGCGCCACTGAGTTGCCCGAGCTAGAGGAGTGGCAAACGTCCAGTCACGTGGAGCCTATGGCGATCTCCGCACCTGGGCAGGTTCCAAGTGGGTATCTCGATGGCAACACCGCGGCGCGAGCCTGTGAACGCGCCGGCAAACGTCTCTGCACAGCGGACGAATGGACTACGGCTTGTCGCGGTGAGACCAATAAAAAGTTCCCCTACGGTGACCAGTATGAACACGGCACCTGCAACGTGTTTCGCGAAGCGCATCCCGCGGCAATCCTACACGGCGATGCATCGCTCGGGCACATGGATCCGCGACTGAATCAAGTCGAAGGTCCTGCTGGAGCTCTGCTGCGCAGAACC
>CAZCNI010000150.1:0-5787 GCA_964499765.1 uncultured Polyangiaceae bacterium | reverse complement strand
CGGGTTGCTCTCGAGGCCATCGACAGGGAACAAGTGCACGCAGAATCTGTCCGCCTATGGAGTGCTCAGCGAGCCGGCTTCATTCTCGTAGGCCAAGAAGTCGACCCTACGCCACTTTCAGTGCGTTTGTGGGTCGAGGTGGCGGCATCTCGTGGAATCTGGGAGGTAGCGGAGTCCTTCCTCGCCGAAGCTGCCAAATCTGAGGGGCTGGCTGGCGAAGTTCTCGAAAGACTGCGGGCAGACGCAAGAATGGCTTCTCCGTCTTCTGAGAAGTGGCTCGATGCCAAAGGACGCTATGAAGCGCTGCTCACTGACCAGGCCCTGTCTGCTCTGGACCGCGCTGACATCTTGTTTAACCTAGGTGTGCTCCATAACCGGGTCGGTGAGCGAGACAGGGCCATCGAGCAGCTCCAAAAGGCCCTAGAGGTTAATCCTCTGCACGAGCCGGCTCAAGACCGTCTTGAGTCTTTCGGTGTCGTCGCGTCGGTAGTTGGATAGCCACAACCTTTCGACGCTGACTCCAGCAGACCGCCGCTCCACCGCTCAGAAATCAACCACCTCCGACCGTCGCAACGACGCAGCAAACAACTCTTGCCACTGGCTGCCGCCGCGAGCACTTGCCAGCAAAACCGCAAGGTGAACGGGCTCGACGCCAGGGTGGTTTTGCCGTCCGAGGCCTTGTAAACACGAAGGACAATTGGTGACGAAAGGAACGAAACCTGGCGCTGCGGCAATGGATTCGAGCGCGGACTGCTTGCGCGCTAACATCTTGTGCGCAATGTCCGGGCGACTCAGGGCTAGGGTTCCAGCCTCGGAGCAGCAATGCGGAACGCTTTGCACTTGGGCGCCACCTTGTGCGAGCAAGAGCGGAGCGCGGCCATCAAGCGAATCGTGACACGGTCGGTGATAGAGCAAGCGTTCCTGGGGTGGTGGTGCTGCGCCGTGGGTGAGGGCAAACTCGCTGACGTCGACCAGCGGACACGCGAAAATCTCATGCGCGCCCATGGCGTGCAGGGTTTCGCGACAAGTGCCACAACTGACTGCCAGGGCGTCGAAGGTGAGGTGGCTCAGCATGCTGCGGATCTGGCTGAACACGATGGTGTCCGATAGAACCTTGCTGTCGTGCATGCGGGTCTTGGCGTTTGCTGCGCTGGGGAAACCGCAGCAGAGCAGCGGTGGTGGCAGCACTACCCGGCAGCCCGTGGCAAGTAAGAGGTAGATCGAAGCCTTGCCCACATCGCTCTGCAAGCGTTCGGAGCCGCACCCTGGGAAATAGAACACGGTCCGTGCTGCCGGAGTCTCGGGTTCAATGACTAGGGCTTGGCTTTGGTAAAAGACGGGAAGTGCCTTGTGCAATGGCTTTGCAGCTGGCGCGGCAACAGGCGAGCGCATGAGAGAAAGCGGCCATTGCGCTGTCAATGCACTGGGTGCGTGAAAAAAGCGTGTCGTGTGCGCGCCCAGGCGTTGCACTGCTGACCCAAGGCGCAATACGAAGAAGCGAAAGACGGCGTTGAATGCTCGGCTAGTGCTGTTGAGGTAGGCGAGCGTGAACCGCGTCAACAGTGCTGTCTGCTTGGTTCCGCGAGCAACCAAGATTTCGCGCTCGAGGATCGAAACCTCGCCGGTATCGATCTTGACCGGGCACGGTTCAAGACACTTGTGGCAGATGGTGCAGTGGTCAGCCACGTCTTCGAGATACGCAAGTGACTCGAAGTCGGTAGTGCGGAAACGCTGCGCTTCGTAGAGCAGGGCCTCGACCAACGACCCAATGGCTAGGTTCTTGTTGCGCGGATGGTAGAACATGCTCGCGCCCGGGTAGTAGACGCAGCAATTGGGCTTGCACTTGCCGCAACGCACACACTTGCTGATTCGGTCAGCAAGGTTCTGCAACTGATCGTACTGGAGGATCTTTGCCTCGAGTTCGAGCAGGTTGAAGCTGGGGGTGAACACGTAGTCGAGAACTTTGCGATCCGCGAGCTTGAGCGGATTCATTGTGCGGCTCGGGTCGACGCGGTCGCGGTGCGCTTCCAATTCCGTGACGGCACTTGCGTCCAGGTGCTTGAGTTTGGTGATGCCAATGCCGTGCTCGCCGCTCACCACGCCGCCCAGGGCAACCGCGTGTTCCATGATCGTGTCTGCGGCGCCCGTGGCCCGTTTCATCATTTCCCGGTCGTTGGAAAACACCGGGATGTTGACGTGCACGTTACCGTCGCCAGCATGCATGTGGGTTGCGATAACGATGAGGCGGCCGCGTTCGTCGCGGATGCTGCGTTCAATGTCCGCCTGCATGGCTGCGTATCCAGCAAACAGAGCGGTGAGGTCCCGCTGCAGTCGGCGAATGTGGCGTAGCTGGCGTAGGTCGTCTGCGCCGGCTCCACGCAAATCTGTCTCGGCGCGCACGCAGCGGGCAAGCGCGGCCGGCAATTTGTGGGCAAGCCACTCGCCGTCGCTGGGTGCGGCATTGGCCACTACCTCGCCGGCACGGGCCACACATGCAAGCTGGCTTACTCGCTCTTCCGCGATGTTGAATTCATTGAGGTAGCGAGCAAACTCGGCCAGCGCCGAGAGCGGCAGGACGATGTCCTCGTTGAGTTTAAAGGCGTTGGTGCGCTTGGCAATCGCGCCCATCTTCTTGCGGTCGGCCCAGAATCGCTCGGCCTCGGCCGGGTCGCGTGCAAAGAAGACGTGCGTGTCCGTGTAGGGAGCCAGCAAGTCATCCAATCGCTGGCGTCCGCGCGCTAGTTGCTCGGGAGTGTGAGCAACCATATCGATGAGCAGCACGGCCTTGGGGCGCGCATCTTTGGCTGCCTTGGTACGATAGTCGATGGCAGTGACGTATTCCTCGTCAAAATGTTCGAGTGCTTGCAGCGCCTCCTGGCCGCGATTGGGGAACTGCTGCGCGATATCGAGAATCACGCGTGCCGCTTCGTCCATGCTCTCGCCGAAGAATTCGAGACAGGCCGTCAGCCTTTCTGGGTAGGCGCGGTGGAGAATGAATTCGGCGGAGGTGATGACGCCGTCGGTCCCTTCCTTCTGCAAGCCGGGTACGCCGCCCAGCGCCTTGTTGGTGATGTCCTTCCATAGGTTGGGTTTGCGGATCTCGTCCCCGCGCAGCACGATGGTTTGATTGAGCGAGCCATCACTCGATGTCACGGCAAAGCGGACTTCATCGTTGGGCTGAATCTTGCGCAAGGGGTGGTGCACTCGCTCGACATGACACGTAGCGCCGGTTGGCAGCGCGAGCTGAAACGAGAGCACATTGTCGATGGCAGTGCCCCAGAGCACAGCCGATTTACCTCCCGCGTTCTCAGCCAAATTGCCACCCACGGTGCAGGCCCAGGCGCTCGTGGGATCGGTAGCGAAAACCAATCCGCGCTTTTCCGCTGCGGTCATTGCCGTCTCGGTGACTACCCCGGCTTCCACCTCCATGACAGCCGCGACTTGGCTCGTGCCATCAATAGCAAACTCGCGCTCAGTGATCGAGCGGATGTGGTCGAGGCGCTCGGTGTTTACCATGACGCAGTCAGTAGCCAGCGGCACGGCTCCACCGGTGAGGCCCGTGCCAGCGCCGCGTGGAATGGCGTGTAGGTGCAGCCGCGCAATGGCTGCTAGCAAGGGCGCGACATCAGCCTCGCGCTCTGGGCGCGCCACGGCTAGCGGCAGGCATAAGCGCCAGTCAGTGGCATCAGTGGCGTGGCTGACCAGGGCCAAGGGAGCGAACGTGACATTGGCGTCGCCAATGATCGCACCCAGCACGCGACGCACACGCTTTCTTTGGCGCCGGGTCGCGGACAACTCTCGGAGCATTTCGGATAGGTAAATCCGGCAGGTTGCAATGAGCTTCTGCACCAGAACCTCGTCGCGGGCGTTGCTCTCGACGATGTCGAGATCGCGACGCACGAGCCTCACCAATTCGCGCCGGCGACGGCCGGAATCTACGAGCTGCTGCCACAGGAAGGGGTTACGGCGCAGTATGAACATGTCGCCCATGAAGCGCATGAGCAAGCGGGCGGAGCGACCCGTAACCCGCCGGGCGCGCAGTTGCTCGAGTACCGACCACGTCTCGGTTCCGAACAGAAAAGACACAATCTGGTCGTCGCTGGCGGACGTGTAGTTGAATGGGACTTCCCGGTGCTCTGCGGTCGTCATGGCGTGTGGGCAACGATATTCTGACCACCAGGCGACCCGAGCGCTACGGCAAAAGCCGGCAGAGACTCCGTAAAAACCCGCTTAAAGGTGCAGCCCGCGGCGGCAAGCCGTGCCCGCAGCCGTAGCCGCAAGCCGTGGCCGCAGCCGCAGGCCGCATTCAGTTGCGCTTGCCGACATCAACCGGTCTTGATTTTGGCGGCTGCTGGCTTGCTCCGGCGGCTGACGCAGCGCCGGAACCGCTCGAGTTGGGCGATGACGGCTTTGTCGTTGCGGAACGCGCCCCGCGCCGCATTTAGGGCGGCTGAGAAGCGTTGTTGACGGGCTTGCTGCGCCAACCCAAATGTTTGGTGGAGTTTGTCGAATTGGCCCTCAGCGGCATCGTGCGCCGCGCGCTCATTACGCTGGTCGATGGCGTCTTGCTCGATGGCGGCGGCATTGATGCCGGAGAAGCTCCAGTTTTCGGTCTTGGCGAGTTGGGCGAAGGCGTCCAAATCGTCATCGAACGTTTTTGATGGGTGATACGTGCGTTTGAGGTTTTTGAGACTAACGGTAGACATGATTTGTATTCCTTGGTTGTTGTGTCAATTCGGGGTTCAAGCTGGAGGGCGAAACTTCCAACCCCCTGAACAAGAGACCCTTTGCCTCTGTTCTACGTGCTCAATCGGCTACTTCTTCCAAGCCGTTGCGCAGAATCGACATCCCGTTGGATTTCAGTCAATTGCACGAACACACTGTTGGAAACCCTAGGCTGTGAACGGCTTAGCCATGGGCCAACAGTGAAGTCGCCGTGAGAAACTGGCCTCAGCCCCAGAGTGCCCGGCATATGCCTCTCAATGGCAAGGCGATGCAGCGCGATGGCAAAGCGATGCAGCGGAATGGCAAAGCGGTGCAGCGGAATGGCAAAGCGGTGCAGCGTCATGGCAAAGCGGTGCAGCGTCATGGCAAAGCGATGCAGCGTGATGGCAAAGCGATGCAGCGTGATGGCAAAGCGATGCAGCGCGATGGCAAGGCGATGCAGCGCGATGGCAAGGCGATGCAGCGCGATGGCAAGCGCTTGCCTCTCGTTGGCAAGGCGATGCAGCGCGATGGCAAATGCCTGACCAGCGCTGCCGGTGCGTCAAAAGGTAGGCCTAGCAGTCAGTCGCGGCTGCGGCGGCAGTCACCCAGTCCATTTAACGCTAATTGGCGACCTCGCTGTGTCGCGTCCAATGCGGCCTCCGCAGATAATTGAAGGTTCGGCGCGCGAAGTGCTCTAGTCCCCCAATGCTGCGCGCTTTCGCCGGAGCAGCGCGTGCTCAGCTGGCGACAATTGCTGCGCGAGGGCCTGGTCGAAAATGGCACGCGCCTCTGCTAGATCGCCGCGTGATGCGTGCAATTCCGCGTAGGTTGCGAGGGCGTATGGGTAGCGGGCGAGCAGGTCGCGTTCCGGTATTGCGTCGAGTTCATCGATGCCGGCGAGGGCGCCGTGTGCCATGCCAATGGCGAAAGCGCGATTCACTTCGACGACCGGGGACGGCGAAAGAACGCGCATGAAGTCATAGAGCGACACGATTTCTTGCCAATTCGTGTTGGCAAAGCTGGTTGCTTTGGCATGGCAGGCCGCGATGCCCGCCTCGATATGAAAGCGTGACGGTTCGC
>CAZCNI010000149.1:0-5818 GCA_964499765.1 uncultured Polyangiaceae bacterium | reverse complement strand
TGCAGGCCACGATGCAATCCCCAGTACTGCACGACGCAGTCATGATTGCACCAGAGCCCTCGAACGCCAGGCGAATAGAAACGCCAGGGAAGCCGACTCGCACTTTGCCATCGCCAATCACCTGCACTCGCCCCATGACGAGCACCAACGGATCGGTCGCGGAAACAGAAACACCAGTAGTAGCGGCGATCATCGGCAGGTAGTCCTTGGAGTTTGCATCTTGATGTCGTTGCGGCACACGCCCGCAAGGGCATCGGCAACTGACAACCATCCCGACCAGTGACAAGACAGTAAGCACGGCGCACCAGCGGAATCGCATACCGATTCTTACTACGACCCTAGCGGCATGAACAGGAGCCATGAACCGAAATTCCGACGAGCAAGCGACTTTCGTGTTATGCCCAACCTGTGTTTACCCAATTCGAATCAAACCGATCGGGACTGACAGCGCTAGTTCTCTGCGCATGTGTCGGAGCCAGCGCGGCCTGTTGCCAACCAACTGCCCGAGTGCCGACAAAAACCAAGTCGGAATCGCCCAGTCTAGGTGTTGCACACGTGATCCCTAGTAACATTCCCTTCGTTTCACTGGAAGGTCCATTTTGAGTCGCTCGCTGGGGCGCTCTGATCTTTTCCGATGTAGTCGAGTCTGTGTGGATGATCTGGGGCGCGTCTATGTTACGAACAACAGCCCGGACGTGAGCGCCATCATCATTTTCGACGAAGCTGGCCACTATTTCGGGCGCATACCGTTGCCAGCACCTCCGTCCAACTGCACGTTTGGCGGCGCTGATCGCCGCACCATCTTCGTCACCACGCTACACGCGTTGTACGAAGTACGCGTGGATACGCCCGGCTTGCCGTGACCAGCGGCTGAGCGCTCAAGGTCTCATGACGACTCTTGACCAAAAGCCGTCGTGCTCCACGGAGTACCTCGCCAGACCGATTGCAAAGTATTTTCGATCCAAACGCGCGAGCTTCCCCATTGAGCTTTTCGAGCAACATCGCTCACTGCAAAGGATTGACGATGGGGAACATTCACCTTTTCATTCTAACACTCGGTATTTCAGCATGCAGCGCCGCAGGCAATGACGAAAGTGCTCCTGCAATGGCAAATGACGCCGTCACCGCGGCAGCGCCTGCCAACGGGCAAAACGCGCCGTTGCCAAACGCTGCAGGTTGCCCGGCAGCCAGTTCAGGGACACCAATCACGGCCACGGTGGACACGAAAAGCAGCTTGGGGAAGCTCTCGACCATTGCGGTGGGCGTCAATGCTGCCTCTTGGGACAGTAACCTAGTGGACACCAAAGTTCCAATACTGTTGCGACACGCCGGCATTCAAGTCATCCGATATCCAGGTGGCTCGACCTCCGACAACTACCACTGGCTGTCGAATACTCCCGATGACCCAAACCAAGGCGGAACCGATCCTAGCGCCAATTTTGACGCCTACATGTCGCTGGTCAACGCGACCCGGGCCCAATCGATGCTCACCGTCAACTACGGCTCGGGTACGGCTCAAGAGGCCGCTGACTGGGTACGATACGCCAACCGCGGTGGCCCTCACTACCACGGCCCAATCCCAAGCTACCCTGGTGCAAGGAGTGCCGGCCACAACTATGGCATCAAATACTGGGAAATCGGTAACGAGCTGTACGGTGACGGCACTTACGGCGCGACCTGGGAGGTCAATCACAACTCCCACGACCCGACCACCTATGCCCAAGGCGTCGTCAAATACAGCGCGGCAATGAAAGCGGTTGATCCCTCGATCAAGACGGGTGTCGTGCTTACCGCACCCGGTAACTGGCCTGATGGGCAGACCAACGATGCTTCACCGCAACCTTGGAACGATACCGTTCTGCCCATCGCCTGCAGTGCCGTTGATTTCGTTTCTATTCACTGGTACGCGCAGGGACCGACGGGAGAATCGGATGCCGCGCTGTTGGCAGCCCCCTCAACGGGCGAGGGCACACCGGTCAGCTATACGCCAAGCATTCCCAACATGGTCGCAACCGTAAAAGCCGCCCTGGCTCATTATTGTGGGGCGCACGCCACCGATATGCAGATCATGGTCACGGAAACCAATTCCGTTTCTTACGATCCTGGCAAGCAAACTACCAGTTTGGTCAATGCACTTTTCCTGGTTGATCAGGTGATGACGTGGCTCGAAAACGGCGTGGCTAATGTGGATTGGTGGTCCATTCACAACAGTCCCTTCGACGGAAACGCCAATCCTTCTCTGTATGGCAACTATACCTTCGGCGACTATGGGCTCCTGTCCCAAGGACTCACGTCAGCCAATGGCGCCGTGGAGCCAACTGTCGAGACCCCCTTCCCTGCGTACTACGGTCTAGAGATGCTTTCCCATCTGGGTCATGACCGGGACACGATGCTGAGCGCCTCGTCATCCAATAGCTTGGTGACAATACATGCCGCGATGCAGGTGGACGGCAACGTAAACGTGATGCTGATCAACAAGGACCCCAGCGTCACCTATCACGTGGCGGTTTCGCTACCGGCGCTCAGGGTTCACGGGGTTGCCGTCGTATTCAGCTATGGCATCGACAGCACATCGATTAGCAGCAGCATCCAACCGGTACACGGTTCATCGTTTACCGTCACCGTGCCGCCCTATTCGCTCACCGCGGTTAGCCTGCCGTAGAGCACTGCGCTTTCATTGTAACTTGCAGCGACGCCCGTCAAACTCGTTTACTGGCGAGGCTTGGCGGGCGCGCTTTCCTGAGATGAATCGTCTACGGCAGACTGCAAGCAGCGTGAGGTCGTTTGAATGCGTTCATTCACCCACGGCTTTACTGCCGGCTACTGATGTTCCGGTCGGCATGAGTGATGGCCGATATCCGGCGACATACCCTGCTTTGTATTCGTCAACCGATAAACCGAGAGCAGTAGCGCGGCGTTGAATCACGTGAGCGGCTAGTTAGGTTAGGCCCCTAAGAAACGGTTACGGCGCGCGGTGGTTAATGCGAGGCCAATAGCCACGAGTGCTGAGCCCCGAGCTATGAATTGCTTGAGCCCAGTTCGGGCTAATGACACCCAACAACCCCAACCGAAGTAATGGCCGACTCGGGTAACCCCGGCGTGCTCGGCGCTGAACTGGTGGGGTTCATGGCTCCCAAACTGGAGCGCACCGAGGCAATCGGTGCCCCCGAACCGGGACGGGGTAGGCGCAACTATTTCGCCAGAATCCATGACTACACAGCGCAGGACGGAACCGCCCCGAAAGCGTACGCGGCCCATCGGGCTGTTCCGTCTAGCGTGGAACAGGACAACTGCACGCTCATGTGCCGCCTCAACACGATAAAGGCGCCCCCTTTACAATCGGTTACGAGGGCCCCCACGGGGGTGCGAGGCCGACATACGCGAACCCAGTGGCAACTTCATGAAACCCATGGGCAACTTACCGGCTTGCGTGGAGCTTGGCCGGCTGATGCCATTTTCGCGCAACCTCTGCGTATCGCTGATCCGCGGTTGAGTCGCCGCGGCAACGCGTGCTAGCTAGGCACCCGGGAACGCTTTCGGCAACTCTGCGGCGCTCCCGGAATCCTGGCAGCTCGACCCGAGTCTGCCGTCTACAAGGAGCTCAACCTTGAATCGTTTACGAGCGTCCATCCCATCAATTCTAGCCCTACTCGGGGGATGCGCCGCATGGCTCGCCCCTTCCCTCGCCCGCGCTGCGGAAGAAGCGCACCAACCTGGCGGTGAGGCAAACCTCGTTCTGCCCGATCTTGGCAGCGTGAAATTCCTCACGGATGCTGCCGGCAACGGCGGCCAGAACGGTCACCAATTGCTCATGTGGGGACTAATAGTCTCGGCACTGGGTATGGTGTTCGGCCTCGTGGTGATGAACCAGGTGAAGAACCTGCCGGTTCACAAATCCATGCGCGAAGTGTCCGAATTGATTTTCGAGACATGCAAAACGTACCTGATTCAGCAGGGCAAGTTCCTGATGATCCTTGAGGTGCTGATTGGCGCCATCATGGTTTGGTACTTCAGCGCCGTGCAGCATCTGAGTGGTGGGCGCGTTGCTCTCATCATCTTTGCCAGCATCATCGGCATTCTGGGTAGCTACGGCGTGGCCTGGTTCGGCATTCGTATCAACACCTATGCGAACTCACGCACCGCGTTCGCCAGCCTCAAAGGCAAGGCCCACCCGGTTTACGCGATTCCACTGAAGTCCGGCATGAGCGTCGGCATGTTGCTCATCAGCGTCGAGCTGGTGCTCATGCTCACCATTCTGCTCTTCGTTCCCGGCGATCTCGCTGGCTCATGCTTCATTGGGTTTGCGATTGGTGAATCACTCGGTGCCTCGGCACTGCGTATCGCTGGCGGCATTTTCACCAAGATCGCGGACATCGGTTCGGACTTGATGAAGATCGTCTTCAAGATCAAGGAAGACGATGCGCGTAACCCAGGCGTAATTGCTGACTGCACCGGCGACAACGCAGGCGACTCCGTTGGCCCGACGGCAGACGGTTTCGAGACCTACGGCGTTACCGGCGTCGCCCTCATCTCGTTCATTCTGCTCGCTGTCACGCATGCCAATGGCGACACCAAGGTCCAGGTTCAACTCCTGGTGTGGATCTTCGCGATGCGCATCATGATGGTGATTGCCAGTGCCGCGTCGTACTTCATCAACGAAGCGCTGCAAAAGAACACATTCGAAGGCAAGGGCAAGCCCAATTTCGAGAAGCCGCTCACGGTTCTCGTGTGGTTGACCTCGCTAGTGTCGATCGCCCTGACCTTCGTCGTGTCCAAGTACATGATTCCGGACCTCGGTGGCGACAAGGACATGTGGTGGCGCCTATCGATTATCATCAGCTGCGGCACGCTCGCCGGCGCGCTGATTCCAGAGTTCATCAAGGTCTTTACCTCGACCCAGTCGATGCACGTCAAAGAAGTCGTCAATGCTTCCCGCGAAGGTGGGCCGTCATTGAACGTCCTCTCGGGCTTAGTTGCCGGTAACTTCTCGGCGTTCTGGATGGGCCTCGTGTTTATCGGCCTCATGGGTGGCGGCTATGCCGTCAGCACCTGGTTCCCAGAGGGCATGATGATGGCTCCGGCCGTTTTCGCCTTCGGCCTCATCGCCTTCGGCTTCCTCGGCATGGGCCCGGTTACCATCGCGGTCGATTCCTACGGCCCAGTAACGGACAACGCACAGTCAGTGTTCGAGCTCTCGACCATTACCGAGCTCCCGGGCATTGAAGCTGAGCTCAAGAAGGACTTCGGCATCAAAGTCGACTTCGAGAAGGCCAAAGACCTGCTCGAAGAAAACGACGGCGCTGGCAACACCTTCAAGGCCACTGCCAAGCCCGTGCTCATCGGCACCGCAGTCGTGGGTGCTACCACCATGATCTTCTCGATCATCGTGATGCTCACCAACGGCCTCGACACCGAGAAGCTGCAATACCTTAGCATCCTGAACCCACTGTTCTTGCTTGGCCTCATCGCTGGTGGCGCGGTGATCTACTGGTTCTCGGGCGCGTCGATTCAAGCCGTGGCCGCGGGCGCGTATCAAGCGGTCGAGTTCATCAAGAAGAACATCAAGCTCGAAGGCGCAACCAAGGCGTCGGTAGAGGACAGCAAGAAGGTCGTGGCAATCTGCACGCAGTTCGCGCAGAAGGGCATGTTCAACATCTTCATCGTTGTGTTCGTGGGTGCCCTGACCTTCGCTTGCCTCGACTCATTCTTCTTCATCGGCTACCTCATCTCGCTCGCCCTGTTCGGCCTGTTCCAGGCCCTCTTCATGGCCAATGCGGGCGGTGCGTGGGACAACGCGAAGAAGATCGTCGAAACCGAT
>CAZCNI010000148.1:0-5830 GCA_964499765.1 uncultured Polyangiaceae bacterium | reverse complement strand
GCACGTAGATTCCGTCCACCCCTTCACACAGCAGGAATGTCTGTCGCAGTTGCGCGATAAATCGCAGGCGCCCCCATTGCACACGCTCGCTCGCCGTTGCAGGCAAACGATTCTCTTGCAGGGTCCAGATCATGTCACGACCAGCTTCGGGCGGCTCGGAGTTGCGCTCGCGGCCCTCCTCGGTCGAAGGGGCCGGCGGCGGAGGCCTGGATGAACTGACGTCAGGCAAGTCTATGCGATGGATCGTCGGCACGTAAACGTTGGGGAGCGTCGAGTTGAATGCCTTCAACGCCGGTGAACTCGCGGGCGGCTCCATGGTTGAAGCGGGCGCGACTTCAGGTCGCTCCTCAGGCTCGGGTGCGCGCTTGCCCCAAAGTTGAGGTACGGCTGAGGTAATCGGCGCTGGCGCGCGCGCTGCACCGCGCTGGCGTGAACCAAGTGGAATCGAAAGCGCCGACGCGAGTTCACGCGACAGAATGGAGTACACGGCGTCTGCCGTGGCCCTCGGATCGACGAACCGTATCTCGGTCTTCTGCGGGTGCACATTGACGTCGAGCAGCTCCGCGGGAAGGTCGATGTAGACCACGCCGCGCGGGTAATGTCCTGCGGGCAGCACGCTGCCAAATGATTGCGCAGCAGTGGCAGCCAGCATCCGATCGCGCACTACACGACCATTGACGATCAGCCAAAGCCCGGCCGCACCCGGCCTAGCTCGCTCGGGGCGGGTCAAGAATGCTTCGAGCCTGAGCGGGCCGCGCTGACCCGATACCGGCACTAGCGGCTCTTGTTCGTAGAGCTGCGCCACACGTTCAGCGCGCGCCGCAACGCGCAGGAATTCACGCACTCGTCGTCCATCACGGGTAAGCGTAAATGTCACACCCGGGCGCGTGAGGGCGGCACCCTCGACTACACTGGTTACGTGAGACGATTCAGTGCCGGTCGAGCGCAGAAACTTGCGTCGCGCAGGCACATTGAAGAACAGGTCGCAAACTTCAACGCAGGTACCTACAGGCAGGCCTGCGGGCGAAAGCCTCGGTTCGGCGCCGCCTTCGGTCTCCACGAGCACACCTTGGGCACTGCCGCGCAGCCGCGAGCGCAATTTGAGGCGACTCACGGATGCAATGCTCGGGAGGGCTTCACCACGAAAGCCATAGCTTTCGATCCGCATCAGGTCGTCAATGCTGCGTAGTTTGCTGGTCGCGTGTCGCGCGAGTGACAAGAGTGCGTCTGACTCGGACATTCCTTCGCCGTCGTCAGTCACGCTCACTCGCGTGACACCACCGCCGTCGCACACGACGTCGCAGCGCTCAGCGCCGGCATCGAGTGCATTTTCGATCAGTTCCTTCACGGCACTCGCAGGCCGCTCCACGACTTCGCCCGCTGCAATCTGGCTAGCCAACGCCGGTGGAAGAACGAGAACGTGCGTCACAGCGGAAGAGAACGTCAGTTGCGCGACTTATGCAAGGCCGCGGATGAAAACGGGCCGGAAATTACATTAATCCGCAGCGCTCAGCAGCTTCCGCAATAGCTCCGCCCGTCTGCACGGTTGCGCGCAGCTGGTACTTGGCAGCGGCCTTCACTTCGTCCGGCGCATGACCCATGGCAAAAGAGTGCCCGGCAACCGCAAACATGGGCACGTCATTGACCCAATCCCCAACCACGATCACATCGTCTAGCGCAACGTGGAAATGGTCAGCAAGCCAGGCAACGGCTGTTCCCTTGTTGACCCCGGCGCGGCGAATCAAAATCACCCAGCGGTGGTGCATGGGTGCGCGCAGCAGTGGGAAGTGGGCTAGCTGTAGTTGGTCCGCGTAGGTAGCGGCAATGCTTTGCGCAATCGGTTCGGTTTCCGCCTGTGATCCGATGATCACCAGACACGTCATTTCTTCGAGCTTGTCCCAAGTTGCGGGCTCGAATAGGTCTCGCACCCGGGTCATTTCATTCGACCAGGTGCGGAGGTACTCCGTGTAAGGGCAGCCGCGGCCGTCGTGCACGATGATGTCCCCGCTGAACGCAAACAAGGCCAAGTTGGTTTTGCACAGAAGGCCGTACAAAACGCGCTTGGCTTCGGATTCAATCGGTACGCGCAGAAGGTCGTCGTGCGTTTGAGTCTGGACTAAGTGACAACCGTCGACGCAAGCTACGGGCACGTGCAGTCCTAACGACTCGGCAACGCCCCGCGTACCTGAGTACATTCGACCCGTACACAACGTGACCGCATTGCCACGAGCCAGTAACTGCGCCACTGCTTCACGGTCCTGAGCATGCACCTGCCCCCGACTATCGAGCAGCGTGCCGTCCAGGTCAGTGACTACGAGACGCAGAATTAGCTCGCCGGTGCCGCGTCTGCGACTACCGAGACCTTCTTCTTCTGTCGGTCTTTGAAGCCGTAGACAACGGTGCCATCAATCAGGGCAAAGAGAGTGAAATCTTTGCCCAGCCCGACGTTGCGGCCCGTGGTGATGGTTTCGCCAACTTGGCGAACCAAGATGGCGCCAGCAGAAACGCGCTGCCCACCAAAAACCTTTACGCCTCGCCGTTGGGAATTCGAACCCCGACCGTTACGCGTTGAGCCGCCGCCTTTTTTATGTGCCATTGCTCAACCCTCGATACTCGTGATTTGAACGGAGGTGTAGTTCTGACGGTGGCCGTTCTTCCGGCGGTACCGCTTGCGACGCTTGAATTTGAAGACGATGAGCTTTTCGCCCAAGTCTTGGGATACGATCTTGGCCTTTACGCTCGCGCCTGAAACCAGGGGCGAACCGAACTTCATGGTGTCATCGCCAATGGCGAGCACTTCTGAAAAGACCACATCATCACCAGGGCTGCCGACTAGTTTTTCGATTTGAACGACGTCGCCGGCTGCGACCCGGTATTGCTTTGCACCGGTACGAATGACTGCAGTTGCCATTGAAAAGGGTCGGGAGGGTAGCTCACGCAATCAAAGGCGCAAGGTCGACCGTTAGAACTGATGACTTGTCCAGGTGTCTCCGGCGATCGATTTTGCACGAAAAGACGGCAATCTGTCACGACCAAAGGGCCGAGACAGGTACTAACGTTCGCCAGTCGCAGAGGCGGCTGCACGGGTCCCCGCGTCCACATCAATGTATTCCGGCACGAATTTCAGCGGCAGATTGAGTTCCACGCAGCCACCGGTCGGCCGCGGATAGTGCGTCTCGAGAACGGCTCGTAGGCAGGGCACCAGAGTCGGTGAATCAGACAATTCGTTCTGCGCTACTCCGAACGGGCAAGACGCCCCGTCGTGAGCAATACGCAGGTTCAATAGCATTCGCCCTGCCAGCGTCGGTGTCTTGCTCAGGGACTTCTCGTAGCAGGAGCGCGCTTCGGCGGCGCGACCGCGTACGGCCTCAATCAACCCCGTCGACGCACTGCCCACGCAAACGTTGGCATCACAGTCGTTGACGGGTTGCACCAGACTTTGTGCGTCACCTACTCCCAGCTCCGGCGCGCGCGGGCCACGCTGGGGCTGCGAAGCCGAGTAGATCTTTACCTGCGACGAACTGTCCGCTGCTGGCTCGTTCGGCGCTGCTGGCGAGGTTCGGTCCTGCTTGGCCGCACAACTCGCGACAATGAGGGCGGTCGCGATTGCCAAAACTTGCCAAGACCAGGATGGCTTTGTCACAGATCCGTTACCAAGTCGTCTTTGTGCACGACCACGATGTCCAGGTTGGAAGTGGCAAACAGATGCTTCAAAGCGTCGCCTTTCTTGCCAGCCGCGCGAGCCACGTCCACCGCACTTAGGCGTGCCAGGCCGCGACCAATGACTAGACCCCCTGCCGCGACGAGCTCGACTGAATCGCCCGGATTGAAATCACCGCGCACACCAAGCACACCCACTGGGAGCAGACTGCTCTTGCCCCCTTGCAGGGCGCGGGCCGCGCCTTCATCCACCAGAATCGCGCCACGCGGACGTAGCGTGTATGCGATCCAATGCTTGCGCGCCCGCAGCGCCTTGTGAAACGACGGCAGGAACGTTCCAACGTCTTTGCCGGCCAGCACTTGGCTGATCACTTGGGGACGATTGGCAGGGGCGATCACCACAGCCGCCCCTGAGCGAGTTGCCTTGCGAGCGGCAGCGAGTTTGCTCTGCATGCCGCCAGTGCCAACACGTTCACCTGACTTCTCTACTGAACCCACCTCTGAGCTGTCCTGCATGACCGCAATCCGCTTGCCTTTCGCGTCGAGCACGCCATCGACATCGGTCAGTAGGATCAGGAGATCTGCACCAACCAGCGGTGTCACCATGCTCGCCAGTTGATCGTTGTCGCCAAACCTGATCTCTTCGGTGGCAACCGTGTCGTTTTCATTGATGACTGGCACGGCGCCCGCTTCGAGTAACTCTGCCAAAGCCTCACGGGCATTATTGGCTCGCTCACGGTCGGCGAGGTCCGCGTGAGTCAAGAGCACTTGTGCTGCAGTAAGGCCCGATAGCGCAAAGGCTTCGTCGTAGCGCCGCATCAAGACACTCTGCCCGGCTGCGGCAGCGGCTTGAAGCTTTGCCATCTCTTTGGGCCGCGAGCGATAGCCAAGCCGAGTGCAGCCAATTGCAATGGCACCACTGGTCACCAGGACGAACCCATACCCGCGCTTGCAGAACTCCGCGAGCTCGGATGCCAAACGCGCCGCAGCAGTTTCGTTTGCCACGAGCGAACTCGACCCAATTTTGACCACCACACGTCGCGCGCGTGTGACTGAATTTCGAACGTCTGTCACCCGAACCTCGGTGTTGAATGAGCATTCATCGCAGCGTGCAAGAGAATGCCCGTTTCTTAGGCTTCGTCAAGTGCGGGCAAGTGCCAAAGTCACGCTCAGACCGGCAGCAGTTCCAGGATCGGCAGTGCGCTCTGGATACACATGTCTAGAAGTGCGCCCGTGTCAGCCACGCCCTCAGCGTCGCGATCCACGTCGACCAAGAACGCACACCGTCCCCGGCTCCAATCGCTCGGGGCATTAATGGGCCAGGTGCACGCAGCCACCTGCTGCAGAGCCGCTTGGACTTCCGCGGCATTTCCCACAACCCGCAGGACATAGCGCGCCCGCCCCGGGCGCAATGGCTCACCACTGCCAGTGTCACGACCATCAAATACGTAGCACATACTGGTCAGGGACTTGACCCAACTCTGCTCGGATGAGTCCTGGGGAGAGCGGGCAATTTCGAGCAGCAGTTTCCTGTCTTGCGTGGCTCGTGTCAACGCCTCACCATAGCGGTGGCAGTGGTCCGAAGACAGCATACCCAAGGGCGGATTCACGAACAGCAGCGGGGGGTCGGTCACCACCCCCAGCGCCAATGCAGCCAATGCTCGCTCGACGGGTGTTGCCGTAGACCAGCGACGCGTCAGCAGGGCGGTTTCACCGATTTCGTCGGCAGCAGCTACGGCGCGTGAAGCAGCGTCAGTAACACTGCGGCCACTGATTTCAGCAGCCAGCTCAAGCACGCGCCGTACCGTCCACTTCTTGGGCACGTGACTGAGCGCGACCGCACAACCAAAGAGGCAGTTCTTGCGGGCTTCACCTAGTGATTGACCAAGTACCATAGCCTGGCCACTCATGAGTGTGGCCTCGCCCGTGAGCAGCGCACGAACGCCCAGCGTCTCGCCGGACAGGCCCACGTGATCGCTGGTCGTGCAGAGGCTGACGTTGTCGAGAACAGTCGCGCCCGCCACGCTACAGCGTACTTGCTCCAGTTGTAGAAGCGGTGGCGTCATTGGGGAATCGTGACCCATTCGAGGCGCGCAAACGGCCGATCCGCATCTTGGACGGTAAACGGCGCCAGCGCACGAGCCATGTCGAGCAACGGGGCCGGCAGAGG
>CAZCNI010000147.1:0-5858 GCA_964499765.1 uncultured Polyangiaceae bacterium | reverse complement strand
CATCAACAATTCGATCGGCATCAGCTTTGGTTTTGATTGGCTTCACTATAGTTCAGGACACGACGTTGCCGTGGGCTACTGTGGCCGATGGATTGTGGGCCCAAACAACACACGCATTTGTGCGCAACTGGCTGGGCCCTCGGGTGCCCCCGCCAATTACGTGTTCTTGCCCGTGGCCATGCAATGGAACTTCTGGTTGCATCCGAAGTTCTCCGCCTTTGGAGAACCGGGACTGGTTATTTACCACCGCAAGGCGGACTACGAAGACGCTGGGCTCGGTCTAGCCCCAATGTTCGACGTTGGTGGGCGATGGCACTTTTCTGACGTTGCCGCGTTGACTTTCCGTTTCGGCTACCCGACGTTCTCGCTCGGAGTCTCGCTCCTACTGTGACGGGGTTACCCCTACTTGACTCCCGAGGAACGCCCCATGCCAACCGGCATTGGAACAGGAAGATGTTGTTTCACGCAGAGCCGCGGAGATGCTGTCCTCTATGCCCTCAGGGAATGCCTAGAACCGCCGCTGCCAGGGCAAGCTCAATCGTCTTCAGGGGGCCGCGAGTCGCGCGTGGTTACGGGGCCTGACGTGCTGGGGCTCGATGGGTCGCGGTCTGGAATACGTGACTCGCGCGCAAGGGGAGCGCCTGATGCGGACGGACTCGACGCGTCACGCTCGAGGTAACGAAAGATAGTGCGCGGATCAACGCCTAGGTCACGCGCCGTCTGGGTTCGATTGCCATTGTTGCGATCGAGAGCCTCGTGCACGTAGCGACGCTGGAATTCTTCCTTGGCTTTTTCCAGTGGTAGAATGGACGGCACTGCGGACACCGCAATGTCCAGATCCTCAGGCCCGAGCAGGTTGCGATCACAGAGCACGAGCGCCTTCTTGATGCGGTTCTCCAGTTGCCGAACATTGCCCGGCCATGGGTACTTGCGGATGGCAGCAAACGCCTGCGGCGAGTAGCCTTTAACCTTGCTGTTGAATTCTTCGGCGTACTTGCCGAGCAAGGCCTTGGCAATGATGAGCACGTCATCGCCCCGGCTACGCAGCGGCGGCAACCATAGATTGACGACATTGAGCCGATAATAGAGGTCTTCGCGAAACTCGCCGGTCTTGATCATCTCATCGAGCGAGCGATGCGTGGCAGCCACGATACGGATGTCACACTTCTCGGGCCGACTATCGCCGACGCGACATACGACCTTCTCTTGCAGCGCGCGCAGCAACTTTACCTGCAACTGTGGCGTAAGTTCCCCGATCTCATCGAGAAACAGAGTCCCGCCTTCAGCCTGCTGGAACTTGCCCAATCGGTTGGCAACCGCGCCAGTAAACGCGCCGCGCACATGCCCGAACATCTCGCTCTCAATCAAGTTCTCAGGGATGGCGCCACAATTGACGGTGACGAATGGCCCCTTGGCTCGGTGACTACGCCGATGCAGCTCGCGCGCAATCAATTCTTTGCCCGTCCCGGTCTCTCCGGTGATGAGCACGCTAATGTCGGTGCCGGCTACTTTCTGCAGCTTGCGAAACACCTCCAACATCGAAGCACAACTGCCGATGATCTCGCCGAATCGTTTATCGTGCAGCTCTGCGCTCAACTTCTCTTTGTCAGCGCGCAGCGTCGAGACTAGGAGGGCATTTTGCAAAATGAGCGACGCCTGTGCCGCATAAATGGTCAGCAGGTCGAGCTGCATCTTGTTGAACAGACTCTTGATCTCGTCGTTGCCAACGTAGATGGCGCCAATCACCTCACCCTGGTTGAGGAGCGGAACACACATCACACTCGATAACTTGAGAGCAATGACGCTTTCGCTTTTGCCGAAGGTAGTGTCAGTAAGAGCGTCGCTCACGATGACCGGACGCTTGGATTCGAGGACTTGGCGCAGGATGCTGTCACTGATGGTCACGGACGCGTCCACCACCGATTCCCCCTTCATGTTGCGCGAAGCACGCACACGGGGCGTTCCCTGCTCTCCATCGGTCGGATCGACCAGAAGCACGATCCCCCGAGCAGCACGCGTCAATTCCACCACATCGTCCAGTAGCGTCTCCAACAACTCATCCACCGTACTGCGGGTCATGAGCCGCTCGCTAAACACCTGTAGGCGCCGCAATCCTGCCATGTCGGTAGCTGGCTGCTCCGATTCACCGACTTCGGTTTCGAGCGGCATCTCGCTCAATGCCGAGAAACGCAACTGCGCGTGGCCGAGCTGAATTCTGTCGCCATGAATCAAACGTGTGCGTCGCTTCTTCTTGCCGTTGACCAGGATCTCGCCTTGACGATCCATTTCTTCCAGCTGAAAGTCGCGCCCATCGAAGATGATCTGCGCATGGTGCAGGCAAACGTCGTCTTCGGACAGCGCCACGTCATTGCCCAACTCTGCGCCAAGAGTCGTCACGGGCTTCGCGATAAGGTAAAGCTTGGGCTCCTGCTGAGCGGGAAAGTAGCGAAGCGTTGCCATTTTCCGTGCAGCCTAGTGCGCATCTTTGGCGGGCGCAATCGCCAAGCGCCGCGAACAGGCTATCGCAGCGTCCCTACGGCAACGAGCCCACCTTGACTCTGGTTCCAATAGGGGAAAATACCTGCCAGTTCAATCATGGGGTGGTTGCTGGCAACGTCGGTGTGACGCTGGGACCACGCCATGCTCGAGCCTCCACTAGCAAACAAGCCGCCCGCAACGAGGCCAAGTGTGGTGGCCGTACCCATGAATACGAAGCCTCGGCGCGCGGGGTGATCAGCATTACCTGCATAGAGCAGAAAGACCGGCGTGGATACCGCAGCGCCAATTCCGGCGCCGGCCCACATCCACAGCAGCTGTCGATCCGATATGGAAGTCAAGAACCCGGTCGCAGCAGCGCCCAGCGCCCCAAGGTTGTAACCTATGAGCCCCGCAAGTGACGTTTGGTCATTGGCACGCCCCCACTGGTAGTAACCCGGCGTGGTCCCATAGCCAAACATAGAGCCAATGGCTGTACCCCAGAGCGCACCGCTCATGGCGAGGATGGTCGTATTCGGGGGTGGCTCGAGCCAAGTGCCAGCAAGCCAACCACCAACGCCACCTACTGTGGCAGCGAGCGCCATCGCGCGAGAAAAGCCGCGAAACTGCCACTCATCGTTCTTTTCGGCAGAGACCTTTTGCGTGCCCGCAATACCAAGCCCCTCGCCCGCACCGAGCAGAAGCCCTGCGGCAATGGTCATGGGCAATCCCCGATGCATCTTTTTTGGCTGGTCCAGCGCGAAGGCGCCGGCTGGCGCGGCAACACCGAGCAGAACGGGCGCGATCAGAAACAGGCCCGGGTCTTTGATGCGCAATTCGCTGCTGACTTCAACCCCCAGCCCCACGCCGTACACCACGGCCGTCGAATAGAGAAACGACATTTCGTTCATCGAACGAGTCTTGGAGGGTGTCGAAGCGTTGTAGGTGTAGGACGTCGCCGGGTACGTGTTCGGCACGGCACCAGTCGATGTCGAATAGTTGATTGCCGGAGCGTTTGAGTAATTTTGAGCCATTAGCTGAGGCGCTGGTTCAGCGCAGACCGCTTCAGACGCGAGAAGCAGGGCCAATGCCACGCACCATCGGGTGCTCGATGTGCAGCGAACAACGTTTACCATTTTCAATCGAGCTCCCTTCGCAGTGGACGACCCACCAGGTCACGCACGGCTTGCAGTGGTTGTTTGCCTTCGAACAACACGCGGTAGACCTGCGTGGTAATGGGCAGTTCAACGTCGAGCTTGCGTGATAACTCAAACGCACTCTTGGTCGTGTGAACGCCTTCAGCCACGTGCCCGAGCGTGGCCAATACGTCCGTAAGGTTCCGGCCACGACCCAGCTCGAAACCGACGGTGCGGTTGCGGCTCAGTTCACCGGTGCAAGTGAGCACCAGGTCGCCCAGGCCGGAAAGTCCGGCAAGCGTCAATGGATTCGCGCCACGGCGAACCGCGAGGCGAGTTATCTCGGCAATGCCCCGGGTGATCAAGGCCGCTCGCGTGTTGTGACCAAAACCTATACCGTCGCAGGCGCCAGCCGCAATCGCGATCACGTTCTTGAGCGCACCACCCAACTGCACACCACACGAGTCGCTACTTGCATAAACGCGCATCCGGTCGCTGGAAAAGACGCGTTGAATTTCATCGACTACGTCGCTGTTCGTGCCGGCTACGACCACATTAGTGGGCATGTTCGCCGCGACTTCCCGAGCAAAACTCGGGCCCGACAGCACGGCAAACCGCTCGCGCACGTCTTGACCGAGCACGTCTTCAACAACCTCGCTCATGAGCATCAGCGTCGATTCTTCAATGCCCTTGGTTGCGTTCACGAGTGTCGTCGCACTCGACAACCAACGGCTTGCTTCACTCATTACGGGGCGCACGACCTGGGACGGAACGCAGATGACGGCGATGCGCGCACCCACGACCGCCTCCTCGAGATTCGCAGTTGGTCGAATCTCGTTCGCCAAAGTGAAACCTGACAAGAACTCTTCGTTAGTCCTTGTCTCACACATGCGCTGGGCGTGCTCTAACTGCCACGTCCATAAAGCAACTGAAAAGCCATTACCCGCAAGTACCCGTGCCAAAGCCGTACCCCAAGCACCGGCTCCAATGACTGCCATATGGGACATCGTCTGGTCCGACGTTGATTCCCAGGAGCTGCGCTGTCAATCAATAGCCGCCCGCTCGCCTCACATTTCCCGAGTTCTTGCGCGTACCGCACCACGACGGTTGCCCCATTGGGGCCGCCACGCGTTATGCTGCAGCCGAGATGCTGCCCCGTGCCGACCACCGACCGTTCAGACCGCTGCCTCGCGCCGCAACCCACAATCGTGAACCACACTCTGACCGCTCGCATACGCGCCCCTCACTGCGGGTTCAGCTGCGGATGCTTTTGCTGGTTTTGCAGACACTAGTGCTGATGGTGGCGTGTACTTCAACGCAAAGCGCCGCTACGCGAAGCGTGTCGCTCCTGGGCCCCGGTGTCATCAATGACCCCAAGAACAAGTCACTGCGCTTCGATATCCTCAAGTTCGGTCTCAAGAGCTTCTGCGACGAGATGCAAAACCAGGGCGTCGCGCTGCGGCTTTCCAGCGATCACCCGGTCGCCGGGCGTTTCTTTGCACGCGCCTGCCAAGCAGACGTGATCGACGACGACACTAACCGCAACTTGACCCTCAAATTCGCCGGCATCGGCTATACTTGGACAAACCTAACGGGACGCGTCGGATTCGACGTCCTCGGCACGCTGGAGCTGCTGCCTGATTTCCAGCTTGCCGCCGACCACTCGATGTACGTGTACTTTCGCACCAGTCGCCTCGACATTCCGCGGTTCAAAGTCACGCTCGTTGAGTCCAACATAGCGCGCAGTGCGGCTCTACTATCGAATACCGACCCCGAGAAGATTGGCCGCGAAATCATGCAGTCGCAACTGAGCCGCGGCTTCACGGTCATTCGACTGAACGACTCTGGGCAAACGGAATTTGGCCCCGGGCTCTTGGAACTTGGACAGCACCCCTACCACCCGTTCAACGTCGCCAGTAACGATGTAGTGCTCGTCAATGAGCGCACGGAGATCCACCGCGGTCAGCAGGATTTCATCGGGGCGTTCAAGATTGACGGCAACAGCAAAGCGCTCGCGCTCGCTATCTCGGTGGACGGCGCACCCGGCGTCAATGTTGCTGTCATCTCAGCTGCGCAGGCCCAGCCACTGCTCGATCGGTACGTGCACAACGCGGGGCCAGTGAGCCTGGTCGAACCGCCACGTTACATACAAAACGTGGCGTACGGGTCGCTCTTCAGGCAGACAGTTCCGGCGCCTGAGGGGACGTATTACATCCTGGTGCAGCATCTCTCCACCCAAGGTTCGTG
>CAZCNI010000146.1:0-5913 GCA_964499765.1 uncultured Polyangiaceae bacterium | reverse complement strand
ATCTGCGTAGACCGGGCGCTTCTTCGCGCAGTGTGTAACTTGATGCATCTACCGTGGGTGGTCTTAGTCGCGCGTGGTACGCGATTGCAACGTGACCAACGGCCGTTATAGCGACGATGGCGCCGAGAGCGAGCGCACAGCGAAGCAGGGGGCGCATGATGGGCATCATCGGAATGCACCACTCAACCAAGTTTGCAGGACGCGCCAAACGATGCGAGCCGGATCCCGAACAACGTGAAAATGGCTAATGCGCTGCTCCCTAGGTGGGTAGATGACGAGTACCGGGGTTTGATGGATTGACCACCGCGCGCGAGCTGCGCGCAGAATGACTTCGGCTTCGAGGGCATACCCTGGAGATCGAAGTCCGAGTCTCAGAGTCTGTGGCAATGGATAGCGCCGCAGGCCACACTGGGTATCGTCGAGTTGTATCCCCACGAATCGGGAGAGGAAGTAGTTCGAGAGCGAATTGGAGAATTGGCTATTTGCGGGTGCGCCAGCGACCGCCAAGTCTCTCACGCCTAGGATCAAACATTCTTGAGGTAGGGGCAATTGTGCCAGTCGCAGGGCTTCCTCTACGGGGTGTTGCCCATCGGCATCGAGTGTTACAGCAGCGTCGAATCCTTGCTGTTCGAGGGTTCGAAACCCCGTAATTAGTGCCGCTCCCTTGCCGCGGTTCCTCGTGTGCCGCAACACATGAGCGCCTGCCCGTTGCGCCTGTTTTGCAGTGTCGTCCGTGGACCCATCATCGACGACATAGACCGGCACGTTCTGTCCGCATTGGGTTGTCGCCGAGGCAAACGCCGAAACCACGCCTCCAATGGTTGGAGCTGCCTGGTATGCGGGAATAAGTGCGGCGACTTTCAAGGCTGGCAGAGCTTATGTGCTATAAGCCTGCCACGCTACCCAATCTGGTCGTGCTACTTCACTCTACCTTCGGACCATTCATTATGCATTGGTAATCCTGCCCTTCGCTGCATCGAAGGACCAGGCGATGAATGCCAATGCTCAGCCTGCCTTGAGTCGGGTACGAAGGTCTACGCGATGGCGCTAATGGCTGGGTTCTGGAATTGGCGGTGGCTCATTGAGCGACGGTGCAGCCTTCGGCGCGGCAGTCGCACTGGCGGCCGCGTCAGCTTTCGGTGTGGCGAGGGCAGTGCTGGCTGCAGCTGCTTTGGGCTTCTGAGGCGCAGGGACGGCTTTCGTTGGTGGGACGGGAGCGTCACTGACTGTGGTTGCCGGTGCAGTGCCTGAAAGTGCCGCAGGCGCTGACGGAGTTTCATTGGTGAGCTCCGTGCCCGCAGCGACCGGGCTCGTGGCAGGTCCGCCACGGTAGACGGCCTCATTGAGTTGAGTCAGCGCTTGGTTCAGTTGTGCGGTGGTTTGTGCGTCGAGGCCTCCAGGGTGCTTTTCGACAATGGCCTCTGACAGGGCCAACCAATGGCGAGCGTCAGCACGGTAGCCCATGCGATAGTCAGTCATACCACGCAGGTAGGCGTAGCGACTCTGCTCTGCGTAGTCCAATGAGTCCCAATCACGCTCGAGCATGCGCCACACCGACAGCGCATTGTCATATTGATTTACATCAAAATAGTGCTGACCGCGCGCAAGGTCGTCGCGATACGTCGCGCAACCGATGAGCCCAACAAGGCTAAAACCAAGTAAAACAATGCTACGCATGATGACACGTGCAGGATAGTACTGGGTTGGTTTGGGAAGCAAGGTTGTTACGTGGGCGGTTTGGGCCCGTTGCTTATGATGTTGGCTGTTTGGGGCCCGGCCCAAACAGCGGCGTCAGAAACGCCAGCACAAGCTGCTCAACGTTGCGACTATCAGGTCGATTTCCGGATCGGGCATCATAAACGTTGCGCTCGGGGCTTGCGATTCAGCGAGCTAGATCAGCTTTCGGCGGTAGCGGAGGCGAAAGATGGGTAATCCGTCAGTAATGGCGCGCCGTTCGCGGGTGCTGCGTGCATTGTACGGATTTTCGTCCACCCAGGGGGTGCTCTCGACCGGTTCGAAGCCCTCAACCGATTCGATCAGCTCGTAGTAGCTGTGCGCGCGCTCCTCCACGTCCGTTTGCACGAACAGCTCGCCTCCAGGTCTGAGTACACGCAATAGCGACTTGGCAAAGTCAAAGCCGACGACAAGCCGCTTCTGGTGCCGTTTCTTCCACCAAGGGTCAGGAAAATGGATGTACACAGCGTCGATGCCAGCCTCGGCGAACCGCGGGACCACAGCACGAGCGTCTTCGGCAAATACTCGGGCCCGCTGGCCATGTCCCAGCGTTTGGAGTTTCTCGTCCACGATTGTTGCCCACTTGCGCCGGATCTCGAGTCCTAAGACTGCCACGGGGGCTGCCAGCACGCGTTCGAGTATAAAGCCGCCGCGGCCAGGTCCAATTTCCAGCTCGACGGGCATTTGACCGGATCCGACGATGGTGTGTGGGTCGATGACGTTTACATCGAGCGGCAGGCGGGGCGCATGGGCGTAGGGATCAACACGCATCAGCGGCCGCCAATTACACCGAGGTTGGGTTCTTGGCCAGCGACGAACGCCCAAATTCCTTGGACCTAGTCGAAAACTCGCGTAGCGCGCGTGTGCCGTCTGAGTTATCCGAAGCGCAGTGCGCCACCGCAGTCTCTCGATTCCAATTGGATCCATCAGCGAATTGACGCTGGGCACTTGGGGGCTGTGCGGAGACGCCTACGGTCCTGTCAACGCAGTAGAACAGGACCAAGTCATTATTCGAGCCAGAGCCTTGGGCATTTCAGCATTCGAGACCGCTGACGTGTATGCCAACGGCGACATGGAGTCGCGGCTGGGCCGTTTGGTGGGTGGGGATCCCAACGTTACACTCATCACGAAGATTGGTACGGACCGCACGAGTGACCCACCGCGCAAGAACTTCGATCCTGATTGGTTGCACCGCTCGATCGTTGATTCGACGCGGCGTTTACAACGAGCCGCCGTGGATCTGGTGTTGCTGCACAACCCAAGTGTACAGACTCTGCGGCAGGGCCGAGCAACGAGCAAAATGCGCGACTGGTCTAGCGAGGGCTTGATCCGGAGTTGGGGAGTCAGTGCGGGTTCGGCGGAGGTCGCCGAGGCAGCGCTCGATGAACAAGCACCCGCGATTCAACTGGCGTTCAATTGCTTCTGGGATTCGGACTTTAAACGCATCGTGGAACGCCTGCGCGAGAAAAGGACCGTCTTATTGGCGCGCTCAGTGCTGGCGCATGGCCTGCTATGCGGGCTTTGGCCAGAAGATAAGACATTTGCTGCCGATGATCACCGATCGCGACGGTGGGCGCCGGACGAGTTGCGCAGGCGCATTCACCAATTGCAGGCACTGAGGCCTCTGGTGCGCGATGATGTTCATAGCCTTCGCAGTGTCGCACTACGCTGGGTCCTGCAGCACACTGAAGTTTCGACGGTTGTCGTTGGGCCTCGCAACGCTCAACAACTCGACCAGCTGGTGCGCGAGAAGGGCAAAGGGCCGCCGTACTTGCCCGACGAAGCAGTGGAACCGCTCGAGATGCGGTTGGCTGATCTGGGAGCACGTCGGTGATATCGCCACTGGTTAGTCAGTTGGTCGACATCACTGCCCGGGCGGGTGAGTTGGTGTTGCACAGCTACCGAACCACGTACGAGCTCGCATATAAAGGCCCGAATGATCCGGTGACGAGCGCTGATCGGGCTGCCAACGACCTGATTTGTAACGCGTTGGCAAAGGCTTTTCCAGGGTGGCCGATTGTGGCTGAGGAAAGTGATCCGAAGACGTTTGAGCGTTACCGCGACGCGGACAACATATTTTTCGTAGACCCAATTGACGGCACGCAAGAGTTCGTTGACCGTACCGACGAGTTCGTGGTGATGATTGGACTCGTGAAGCGGGGCCTCGCTGTGGCAGGAGTGATCCACTCACCCGTGAGCGGAAAATTTTGGGTGGGCGAACTGGGCGTCGGTGCATTTCGCATGACCCGTGACACAGAAGCCCTGGCCATTGTCCCAAGCCGCGTTTCGGAACTCTCACGGAGTCACATTTTGGTTTCACGAGCCGAACGACTGGACGCCAGTACCGGACTGGTGCATTTGCTGGGAGCCGCCGCGCTGAGGTCGCTCGGAAGCGCGGGTCTCAAAGGGGCGATGGTAGCTGAAGGTCAAGTCGATGCTTACGTGGCGCCTCGCCATGCTGGCAAGCGGTGGGACGCTTGCGCGTTGGACGCGCTAGTGTCGGCCGCTGGTGGCTGCGTTACCGACGCATTCGGCCGCTCAATTGATTACTGCGGCGAAACCCTGTCCAATGACCAAGGCATGGTGGTGTCCAACGGGGCGCTCCACGGCAGCATACTAGAGCGCTTGGTAAGCTCGTTGCGGCCGTGATCTGGACGTGAATCAATATCGAAGGGGTCACCGTGTGCCGAGTGGCCGTTCCGTTTCATGTTTATTGCAGTGCGATGTTAGCGGCCGTTGACAGCAACGCGTGCCCAGGCGTACCGTGCAGCATCGCTCGCAACTTGGGGTTTTACTGAGGTTTTCTTCGACTCCGCGCTCGTTGACCCGCGGCAATCTCGCAACCGATAGCAATTCCGGAGGAATCGTATGTTCCGCTCCACGCGTACTCTCGCGTCGCTCATTGCCCGTATTTCATTTGGTACTGCAGCAGCCGTGGTTACGACGGGTATCGTCGCAACAACGTTGGTCGGCTGCAAGGATGATAGTCAGCCCGATTATTGGGTTGATAAGCTGGCAGACGGTTCTTGGAGACCAAGGGCCATCAAGCGTCTCGAACAGTTCTACGAAGACGTTATTACGCGGTCTAACAAAGACACGGCGTCGCCTGAGGTGAAGGCGCTGCTCGACAAGATCTCCGTGCCACTCACCAAGGCTTACGTGGACTTCTATGACGACTACGACACGAAGACCCGTGTCTCGCTCATCAAGTTGCTCTCGTCATTCAAGGACCCGCGTACTGAGCCGGCTATTAAGAAGGCCTTTGACGAGTTCGCGAAACACCCGAAGACGGACAAGGACAACGCTGACGTCAAGTGGGCATCGCGTGCCGCTGGCGCGCTGAAGATCCCAGCCCTGGGCGAGCCGTTGCTGCAGGCATTCATGAAGCTTCGTGCCAGCACCATGCTGGGTGGGGTGACCTACAAAGACATGAATGAAGCCCTGTCCGACGTGCATCAGCAATCGTGGGCAGGTCCGCTGCGCACGATGATGGACGCCGATATCGTGCTGCCCAAGGGCGGTAACGACAAGGACAAGATTGATCCCTATCGGGATCAGCTGTTCTGGCAAACGACCTCTGCCAAGTTGCTCGGTGAGCTCAAGGATCCAGCGGCTGTCGATCCTCTGCTCAAGGTGATGCTCGACCCCGCCAAGGCGGATGTGCAGATGACGGCCCTGCTGGCGCTGGTTAAAATCGGCAAGCCCGTACTCCCCGAGGCGATCAAACTTCTCAAGGGCGACAACGAAAAGCTCAAGGCCTTTGCGGTTCGTCGTGCGAAGGAGACTGGCAACGAAAAGGGTGGAGACGACGAGTCGATTCAGAAAACGGCGACTCTCATTCTCGGTACCCTTGGTCGCAGCGAGGCGATTGCACCCCTGGTGGCTATGCTGAAAGTCACGAAGAGCGATGCGAGCAAGGCTTTGATCGCTCGCGAACTCGCCAAGTTGCCCGCGACCAACGAGTCCAAAGACGCGTTCAAGTCAGTTTTCGAGGCGACTTCGATCGACACTACCATTCCGCCGGGTGATCCTGCGTTGCAAGTACTCGCTGAGTCTGCGGCGCAGTTTTACGATCCCAACATGATTGACTGGTTGCTCGTGCGCGCCGAAAAAACCGCGGGTAGCGGCGACGATAAGACCGCATTCCAGAGTACAGTGCTTGCTACGGTTCTGAAATTG
>CAZCNI010000145.1:0-5952 GCA_964499765.1 uncultured Polyangiaceae bacterium | reverse complement strand
TGCAAAAGGAATTGGCAAAAGGAGAATCTTCCTATCACCGCGCAGGTGCATGTTTTGCTCGCGATTCCAACCGCGACGCCTCGCGAAACGGGGCGAGCGGACATCAATGTAGACCAGCGCTTTGCTCAACCGATATCGGGTAAGTCACCGTGTGGCGTTTTAAGTGGTGCCGCCAACGGCGGGGCGTTCGCGGCGGCACGCTTGTTGCTGTTACAGTTTGCATGCGAAACATCTCAACTATCTTTGCAAATTGCAAAGTCGTCCTCCCGGCGTCGATCATGGCGGCAGCACTCTGCACCTGCATCGCCCGCAGCGCAGAAGCGCGCGAAGACGGAGCCGATGACAAGTCCAAGACCATACTGGCATTCGATCTAGACTTCGTAGCCCCCCTTCGAGAGCCTGGGGCCGACATCGGCGGCGGTGGCGCAGTGCGCCTTGGTCGCAAGATGGATTTTGTTCTGGTCTCGCTCACGCCGGAAATAGGCGGAGGCTACGATGGCTTTAGCGGTGACGCCAAGGCCGGGATTTATCGAGGTTTTATCGGCGCGCGACTGGGCTTTGGCAAGATCATCGAGCCCTCGGTGTTTGCGCACATTGGTGTGGGTAGGCTCGATGCCGATTTCGGCAACCACACAGCAGCGACGTTCGATGGCGGCATCGCGCTCGATCTTACGCTCTTGCCGCTGATCAATCTGGGCGCGCATGCTAGCTATAACTCGCTCTTGACCCAGGGCAATTACTCGTCTTTCGATTGGCTTGCGCTCGGGTTCCACGTTGCGCTGGTATTTTGACGCTAACTTGACCGCGAGCGAGCGCAGGGCAAGCGCACACAACGGACGAGACGAGCCTTTATCGCGCCAGCGAGGCGCTACTTCTTCGGACCCTCGTTGTACCCACGCGGGCGGTATTTCGGTTGTACGCCGTTGTACTTGTCGCCGTTGTTGACGATGTCACTCACCAAGAAGTTGAGCCAACTGCGGTCGTCAGCTTCATCGGCGATTTTGACCAGCTCGGTCTCGTGGTTCTTGAGCTGCTTGCCGTCCCACAAGCATTGCAGCCCAAGAGATATCAGGTTTGGCTCGTTGGGCCCCAACTGAAACCCACGCACGTAATGGGGAAATGCTTCATCGTAACGCTTCATCCGGCAGAACGTGTCGCCCTGGTACACATGGGCCATCGGCCACTTGGGTGCCAGTTTCTGGGCCAATGCCCCTTCTTTCAAACGTTCGATCATCCTGTTGCGCGTTCCCAGCATGACCGCGTAGTTGAGGTGAGCTTTGGCGCTCAAGGGCACCGCACGCGCAGCCGCCTGCCAGAATGCCAGGTCATCTGCATAGTCACTGGCGTGCGAGCGCGCTTGCACGGCTTGCAAGGCGAGCCAACCCACTGCCACGAACAGAGCAAGCTTTCTTTGCTGTAGGTTTGCTGCGCTGAGGTTTCGCTCGAGAATGGCTCCGATCAGCAGCGCAACCCCAAGCGCCGGCAGCATCCAGAACCGTTCAGCGCGAACCGTCGGCAAGACCACGGGTATGTTGGAGAGTGGGAAATAGGCGAGTGGAAACCAGATCAGTCCGAGTGCCACGGTCCGCAGGTTTGTCTCAACGGATATGATCTTGAGTCCGTGCCACTTGCGGAAGTGGCGCTCCTTGATCAAAGCCGTTACCCACGCGATAAAGCCTGCGAGGGGTGCGAGCACCATGAGTAGCCCGCCACAAATGCTGCCTGGAAATAACAATCGCTGCGGTATTGGCTCGGACGGGAATGAGTAGTCGCCGCTCAACCGCAGGGGGACGAGCAATTGCAAGAACCCTGAAGCAAAGACGCGCAGAGCGCCGGCAACGCGATACGGGAAGGACGCCGAGACCAATGGGTTGTTCATGGGGTCAGCCGGTAGTCGTGGCTGATGAAACCAATGTAAGAACCCGTGAAACAGCCTGGTTGCCAGTGGCGCGTGCGCGCCGAGTGGGCTGGCGCCGTCACCCGTGGTCTCGAAGGGAAACCAGCGGCGACGCAATTCCGTGTAGAGCACCAGAGCAGCCGCAGCTGCACCTGCGGAAAGAAGGGTTCGCGCCAAGGTGTGTGGCTTGGACTCAGTTAGTGTCTTCGAAGTGAGCAGAGCTGCCAGCGGGACCAGCCCCACCGCCACGATCACGCTCTCTTTGGAGAACATGCCCAGCAGAACGGAAATGAATACACCGGGCACGACCCACACCAGGCGCGTGCGCAGCGCGTGCAGGGAAATGACCATGAACATTGCTGCCAGCACGTCGGCAAGCCCCACGACCCCCGTGACGGCTTCGGTGAGTACTGCGAACAGTAGGTAGGTAGCGCCCGTGAGCCAGGCTTGTCTGCGCCGCTTCGTCAACGACAAGGCAAGTGACGCCAAGAGTGCCGCAACAACAGCATGGATAACGATGTTGACCCAATGCAGCACCCACGGGGATTGCCCCAGTGGCCAGAGGGCGCGCCAAATGACATTCGGGATCGGTCGATAGCTGCCAATGCTGTGGTCAGCTGGCAGTCCCCAGAAGTCACGACGAAACGCTTGCCACCACGGCATGGTCTTGCCATTGACATAGGGGTTGGCGAGCAGTGCCTCCTGCTCATCGAAGATGTAATTCGTCATCGGGCTGCGGACGAAAACAACGGCCGCAATCATTAACGCAGGCGTGAGTGCCACGGCCAATACCGGATCTTCCGTGCGGAAATACCGGAGCAAGTCCTGCCCGCGCCGGCGCAGCCACGCCATGAATCGAAGGGCGCTTTGCTTCGCTGAATGCCGTTGCGCGCGTCGCAAGTTCACTGCGGCGCGTGCTCGTGCCGGTAATGTTTGCGCGGTCGCGCCGGTGTCAGGTTGGTCGTCGAGCACTCGAAGCCGAATTTATACTGCGCTTGGCGGGGGTGCGAGCCCAAGAGTTAATAATCCGTGTAAAAACCGCGTGCGGCTGCGGTTTGGGTACCACCATAGAGAAGCCGGCTCGTCCGTGTTGGACCCGCTCGGCCGGTCATGGCTGAATCAAGCAGCCATGGGGTGCTGCGCCTGTGGAGCGCGCGGCGGCGTGATACGCTGAGCCCGCAATGAAGCAAACCAAGCAGGAGCACCGAGATCCCAGGGCGACGGTTGGCCTGGTCAAACCTGCTGACCGCAGCATCCGGCCACCGTGCTTGCGGCTCTTGACCTGTGCCTGTCTGTTTGCCTCGAGCGGCCTGGCTCAGGTGCCGCCGCACGTCGCGCCGCAAGGGAGCAACGAAGCCGACCAGTCATTCGTTGTTATCCCGAGCAGACCCGAGGTCAGCGATCCGATGCTCGTGGAGCTGCCGCGACCGCAGAGAGAACTCGGTTCATGGCAAGAGGCCTTGACGCAGCTGCGTGCTCGCTCGACCGACCTTGCCACGGCCTATGCCGAAGTGCTCAAAGCCGAGGCGCAATCTAGGATTGCCTTGGCGGCACTGCTTCCGACCCTGACCGGCACGGCCACGGCCACGCACCAGCTCATCACTAGTGAGACTATCACCCCTTCCGGTTCGACCACGACGTCACCAACGCCCAACACACTCACCGGCAGCGTGGTGCTGTCTCAGGGACTCATTGATGTCAAGTCGTGGCACGATCTCGGCACTGCCCGTGCAGCCGAACAGGTTCAACGCCTGGGTGTGCAGAGTGTCAAGCGTACCATGACGCTGAGTATGGCAACCGCAGTCGTGACCGTGGTGACGGCGGAGCGCGTTGCCGAGATCAATCGGCTCAGTCTGCGCTCAGCTTTAGAGTTACTTGAGTTGACCAAGCGCAAGGCTGCGCTCGGGACTGCGACGGGCCTGGACGTGGTCCATGCCGAACAGAATGTCGAGAACGCCCGCTCTTCCATTGTCTCGGGTGATGAGTCACTGCGCCAAGCTCGAGAAGCGTTGGGTCTGGTGTTGGGCGAACCCCAGGAAGTCGGGGTCGCTGCGGGTATCAAGATCGATGAGCTCGTGACAAACTTGAGTCAAACCTGTCAGCAACTCAACAGTTTACTCGAACGTCCCGAGCTGCAGGCCGTGAAACAGCAGTTGAAGGTAAACGAGCGGCTGATCCGAAGTGCCGAGTTGGCTTTCATGCCTACGCTACGCGCGCAGAGTACCCTTGGCTCATCGACTATTAGTTATCCGCACACGACCTGGAACATTAGCGCTGTGCTCTCAGTACCGATTTGGGACGGCGGCGCGCGCTATGGCACACTGCGCAGTGCGCGCGCCTCACGCGACGAAGCCGCCTATGCCATAGAAGCCAAACGGCGGTCGATCACCATTGAGGTACAGCAAGCGAGCCGCTCGGTCCAGGTCGCTGCACAATCACTCGAAGTGGCCCGTAAATCCGCCGATTTGGCAGCGCGCAACAACGCTATGACGCGAATGTCATTTCAACTGGGTCAGGGTACCACGAGCTTTGAGCTGGTAGCCGCTTCCGTGGCATTACAACAAGCTCAAGTGCAAATGGCAGTACAAGAATTCGGGTTGGTCAATGCTAGGCTCCAAGCGCTTCTGACTATGGCCCGTTGCTCGGATGCATCATGAAAAAAGCAATCAAATGGCTGGTCACGTTGCTCGTCCTAGCCGCAATTGGCTATGGAGTGTGGCGTTGGCAAAAGAGTCAGCAGGTTGTCAAAGTCGACTACAAGACAGACACCATTAAGCGTAGACGTATCGTTGGGCGAGTCACGGCAAGTGGGACACTGCAAGCCAAGGTGACGGTGCAGGTGGGTGCTCAAGTCAGCGGTCGCGTCACCAAGCTCAGCGTTGACTTCAATTCGACCACGAAAAAGGGCGAGCTGATTGCGCAGATTGACCCCCAACTGTACGTAGCGTCCTTAGCGCAAGCGCAGGCCAACTACGTTTCCGCAAAGGCAACGGTAGCCAAGAGCGAAGCGCAGGAGAAAGACGCCGAGCTCGTTTTGAAGCGTACGCAGGCGTTGGCCGACCAGGCCCTGGCCACGGCGGCTGACTTGCAGACTGCGCAAACCACCTTCGCCGTGGCAAAGGCCAGCACGGATGTGTCACGCGCGTCTTTACTTCAGGCAACCGCTTCGCTCAACCAAGCCAGGGTCAACCTTTCATACACCAACATCTACTCGCCCATTGACGGGACGGTCATCTCACGCTCGGTCGACGTGGGTCAGACGGTAGCTGCTTCATTGCAAGCGCCAGTGCTCTTCACGATTGCCGAGGACCTTCACTCGATGCAGGTCTACACCAATATTTCGGAAAGCGATGTGGGTCGTCTCGAGAACAACATGCCCGCCGTATTCACGGTCGATGCGTTCCCGGGTCAGAGATTCAAGGGTAAAGTTGGACAGATCCGCAACGCAGCGCAGACCGTTCAAAATGTCGTGACCTACAACGCCGTGATTGATGCCGAGAATCCCAATCTCAAGCTACGTCCCGGAATGACGGCGACCGTAAATATAACGTTTGCCGAACGCGACGACGCGCTCGCCGTGTCCAATGCTGCTTTACGTTTCCGTGCGCCCGCTGAGCTGGTCAGCACTGCAGGTCACCCCGGTCCATTTCCCAGCATTGCGCCTGCCGCCAGCGGCGAACCGGGTTCCGGCAGAGCGGGTCAACGACCAGGGGGTGGTGCTGGACGACCGGGGGGAGCGGGGCGCTCAGGCGCGGGCGAATCAGGCTCGCCGAATCGCAACGTGTGGCTACTGAAAAACGGTGCGCCGGCAACGCTGTCAATTCAAGTTGGGCTAAGCGACGGGACCGTCACCGAAATCACGTCGGGCGACGTTCATGAGGGTGACCTGGTTATCACCGATGCATCGCAACCAGGGGCTTCCGCCGCCACTGTGTCATCGGGTTCCTCGTCGAACGCAGCTCGAATGGGTCGAATGTTCTAGCCATCTCTCGTGAGTGCCGCATGCCAATCATCGAAATCTCCAATGTCGAAAAGACCTATCGCACCGGCGATGT
>CAZCNI010000144.1:0-5977 GCA_964499765.1 uncultured Polyangiaceae bacterium | reverse complement strand
AGGCACCACCAAATCACCCGCAGAAACGAAGTCCACGGACAAGAAGGCAGAGACAAAGAGCTCCGAGTCCACGGCGGCTTCTGGTGCCGGGGGATTCAACAAGGATGCTGCTGTGTCTGCGCTGAGCGTAGCTGCGTCTCAAGCCACGGTCTGCAAGCGTCCGGAAGGCCCCTGGGGTTCCGGACGGGCAGTAATTACCTTTGCTCCAAGCGGACGTGTAACAACGGCCAATGTTACCGGTGACCCATTTGGTGGCACCTCAGTGGGCGGGTGTGTTGCCAGTGTTTTCAGACGCGCGAAGATCCCGGCATTCTCCGGCGATCCGGTGACAGTCTCCAAGAGCTTCACCATTGCACCGTGAGGTAACTCGTGTTCCGCGAACGATGCGTCAGTGCCAGATGATGGCGCGCCGCTGCGCCCGGCAGCTAGCTGAGCAGTAGTCGCTCGGTGGCTGTATCAGGGTGAGTTCGGGTAAAGGTTGAAGTCCGGCCCTGAAATGCCGCGATTGAGCCAGCCGTCACCGATCCAGAACACGTAACGGTTGGGCTCGCTTTCATCTTGCAGCCAGATGTCGAAGCCAATGGGTTTGCCAGGTTCTGCTTGAAAACTGAACTGGTCGAGTTCGGTCGTAGTCAAGCCCTGGTACCAGATCAGGTCTGCCGACTTCTGGGTTACTGCGTCGAGCTTGTCGAGCCCCTGGACGTCAATGCCACCAATGCTCGAACCGTCGAGTGTTTGAGCGTCAAGCTGCCAATCGCATTCGAGGTTAGTCGTTGCCGTGTCGCAAGTGAACTGAATGTGCCACGTGCCGCCTGCGCGGTACTCGATCATCAATCCCACTCCTTGACCTGGGTTGACGTCCGCCAACGTTGCATCTGTATCAATGGTGGAGGAGTAGATGGGTGGATTGTTTGACTGGCTCGAATCGACATAGTGGTAGTTCGAGCCATTGTCGTATCCGCAGGCCACGACGAGTAGTGAAGATAGACCGAAGAGCGAGTCTTGAATTCCGAGTGGGCGCATGATCGTCCTTTTGTTACCATTTATCGGTGATGGCCTCCGCCTCCTCCATGAAAGCCACCTCCGCCTCCTCCATGAAAGCCTCCGCCCGAGCTGTGCGGTGCCGAAAAACTGGGGGCAGAATAACTTCGGCTAGGCGCTGAGTAAGAGCTACCGAACGAAGAATGGGGAGCTGAGTACGTCGGTGCGCTCGGGGCCGAATAGCGAGGCGCAGAATAGCCACTGCTGGGCGCGGAGTAGCTTCGGCTGGGCGCGGAGTAGGCGGAGTAGCTTCGGCTGGGCGCGGAATAGCCACTGCTTGACGTGGAATAATAGCTGCGGCCGGGTGCGGAATAACCGGACGACGACATTCGAGGTGCCGGTCCGACGTACGAGCTCGAGTAGCGGGGAGAGTACGAGCTGCTCTGTGGTGAGTACTGAGCGCTAGGCACTGATCCCAAGCTCCGCACGCCGCGGGGAGCATAGCTAGCCGAGCCACTGGCGCGCGAGTCCATGCCACTACTAGCGAAGGACCGTGACGACAGTGCGGTTGGGCTTGCAATGCTGCGAGGGACGCCAGTTCGAGCCGGGTGAGCGTCCCAGGTGGGGCGAGCGGTGCTGTTAACAGATACTCCACCAGTTCCACTTGCTACGCGAGGACTGGATGCACCTGCCACGCGAGGACTGGATGCACCTGCTATGCGAGGACTGGATGAGGGGTTAGCAAGGGCAGCCGCACGTGGATTGGCCGAAACCCTCCGTGTGGGAGCGGAGTACGCCGGTACTCGCGCCTGAGCCAAAGACGGGCTCACATAGCCACGGCCATGAATTGGTGCGGTCGAATACCAAACTGAGTGGTTCACTAGAGTTGAAGCGAATCGGCGGTCGTGCACCAGATAGGGTCCGAAATGCGAATAGAAGAGATAGCGGCTAGGGCAGAACACGAACGGCATTGGCGGGTAATAGGTCAGCCAAAACAGTCCCGTGTCGTACCAAACGAACGTTGGCGGCGCAGGGGCCCAGCCCACGTACGAGTAGTCGTCGGTGGGCACTCGCCAGACTACCCAAGCAGGTGCGTAGCGTCGCCCGGGTACCCAAGACCAACCAACGCTGTCGATCCATACCCAGCGCCCATAGTGAAACACGACTCCACCAAAGGGGTAGTTGCTTTCCCAAACCCAGTTGTTGTCAGCATCCAGTGCCCAGTTCCCGTTTGAGACGTAGGGGGCAAAGTCAGAACCAACCACTTGCGTGTCTGGTACCCAGACGTGCCCATAGCGCGAGTCGTCCACCCAACGTCCATAAGGGTCGAGGTCGGCGCGAAACGCATTGAGCGCGCCAGGATCCGTGTCCTCGTATTCAGCGGCGTTTGGTGGCGTCGGTGTCGCTGTCCCGGGTGTAGACGCCCCGTAATCGATAGGTGGGGGCGGCGGGGCGGCTGAGGGCTGCGGGGTTGAGGGCTGCGCGCTAAAATCATTGGGTCCTGGAGCGGGAACGGAAACGGTGGCCGCTTCGTTCGCTGAACCTTGGGCATCAGGACCGGTACCGATTGCCCAATCGTCGCCAACCGACGCTGATTGCGCTGACGCGGTTGACGTTGGCCAAAGGCAACACGTGACACAAGTAACGAGCCCCATCAGCGACACGGACCTGAAGGACCGAGTGAAGTACGACAAGGTTTCCGCCGACTTGGTGTCGCTAGTTGGTGATTTCACTTGGCACGACATGATAGGCCTTTCCAAACTGCAACAGGCGTACCCAGCAAATGATTGCGATGCTGCGGCGAGCGTCCTAAGAAATATCCCACCCAAGCGAGGTTCTCGCACGCGGTTTGCGTCGGGGCCCGTGGCCCAATGCTCGGTGGGGGCCTTTTTCAGCGGGCGAAGGCCGCGGAGGCGTTCCAATTTCCGATTTTTGGGTCACAGCGGCGCGGTGCCTTCGAACCTGCGGCACGAGCGCGCTTGAGCCGATTGCCGTTGGTTCGTCCGCGGTGGGCGTGAACGCACCTTGTCAGCGTAACTCACTAGTTACAGAGTAGGCGCTGGTCGCAATAGTGGCGCGATTCCACTGAAGTGATGGGTCCTCGGACCCGGCCGCTGCGCGACCAATCGCGCTACTATCCTTATTTCTTTGGGCAGTCACCCAAACCCAAAATTCGCTTCGCGAATTTCTAGTACATCGATTCAATAGAATCGATGTACTAGTGCTTCCAAAGCGACCATTTTCCGCTTTGAATGACTTTGACGAAGCTCGGGCTCGTAGCAAGCGCGCCTGGTCCACCGTGTACCAGAACGTATTGGTACCATTGCAGGTCACGCTCAGGCACTACGCGGTTGGGCTCCCACTCCCAGCGTGGCGGCACCCGAGGCGGACGATTGTTCTCGCGGAATGAAAACGGCGAATGCGGGAAGTCAGCGAACGTAAACATGACCGCGCCTCCCTTTTCCGCCTGAATCCAGGCCACGGATTGCAGCAGTGCAGGTTGTCGTAGGCTCTCCGAGCGTGGATTGTAGATGATACCTGCGACGCGACTCCCTTGAGGCACTCGAGCGACGATGTCATCGAATCCACGCAGATCGGTGCGCTCGAATTGCTGAAATGCCGCACTCACGTCCCCCAGTGCCGATGCGGCCAAGCCGGTCGCAATAACCGCTGCCGCTCGGCGTGCGGTTGCGGGCGCATGTACCAGCCACAGAGGAAGCAGATAGGCAGCTAGGAGTGGGAACCTTAGGCTAATTGGCCAGATGAAGTCGTAGCTTATCGGCAACCAAAAATAGCACGCGATACACGTGGGCAAGAGAAAGGCTAGGCGCATCGCGGCGGCTCGTCCTGTTTGAACCTCAACGCTCTCCTTCTTCGAAGGCCCGTATGCTGCGCTCATCGCCCACAATAGCGAACACAGCAGGAACCAAATGGCGAGCCGTGTTGTGTCGGCTTCGCCCGGCAGCCCTGACGTCAGCCAATCTGCGAAGTTGTGAATCGCCTCGGGCAGTGGCACATAACGAGCCGGCATTGTGCCTGCGCCGGGCTTGCCTATCTGGGTCAGCTTCGAACCCACGGGCGAACTTAGCACCCAGAACAGCCCTGCCGCCGCAGAGGGTATGATGGGCAATAGCCGGTCGAGGGCTACGGCAGGCTTGCGGTCGTATGCGAGTGCAAGAACTGCCATCAATAGCACACCGAACGGCACAATATGCGTGTAGAAAGTGACGAGCAGTATTGCCGCCAGCGTCCAGGTCCGGCCTCGAGTAGGTTTGCTATTTCGGCGAATTGCGCAGGTAATGCCGAAGAACATCAACGGGATTGCGGCGATGAAGTTGATGAACCCCGTCATCGCGTGGGCATTGTACGTGAGAGGAAGAACCAGCAACGAAAGCCAGCCGTCCTTGCCGAGTGCTCGCAGTAGAGCCAGAACGGACAGGGGGGTTGCGATCCATGCCAGGGCAATGATTGCTTTGACCGCAAATAGAGCCCCAAAAACTCGCGCTAGCGGAATGGCGGCCAAGTACACCGTTAGGTACTGTGTTCGAGCCAGGTGCAACTCGAAATATTCGGCGAAGTGCCAGCGAGCATCGCCGTACCGTGATAGGACTTGCACAGCGGCGGCATGCTGCGGCAGATCTTGCAGAGGTGGTCGGTGTGCAAGCCAAAGGGGAAGAGTCAGAAGACAAGCAATGCCAGCAACGACCCATGCATCCCAACCTAAGTCAAAGAACCAAGCCCCACGGCGATGCGTTGCAGTCTGTGCCTTCGGTGAAGTCATGTAGGTTGCTCGCATCTGCTCGCACTCGACCGACGCATCGGGCGGTGGCGTGGGCCCTTGAATTGACGACTAGCAGAGCCTTCGGTAGTCCGAACCAGCGGTTTCGTCAATGTGCCTTGCTCGGGTGTTTTCTAATCTGTTGCGCTCGGCCGCCTCGGAGTGCTCCCAGTGCCAGCAACGGGCCTGTTGCTCAAGCGTTCGATGGTGCGTCCCCAACGAACGAATTGTCAGGCGCGCACGCCTGGGCACCCGTAGGTGATCCGCTTCCAGAACAGAATGAACCTCGGCTTGCGCAGCCGCCAGAAACCGTGCCTGCGCCGGTATCGAGTTCGAGTTTGCCGATCGAGTCTTTCGAACCGGCCGTAATCCGCTGGGCCACCGAGCAACACCCGGCTCCATTATTCGTGATTGCGCATGGCGCGGGAGGCATGGCTGAGTGGCACTGTCAGCACTACGCGGAGCTCCTGGGCCCTGCCTGCACGCTCGTGTGTCTCAAGGGCAAGCGGAAGTTCGCGAGTGATGCGAATCGCGGCTACTACTTCCCCAACCATCTCGCTCTCGCTGAAGAGTTACTTGGGGCGCATAGTGCTCTGCTCGAACACCACGCTGAGCAAATTGTTACTAATGCGGCTGTGTACGTTGGATACTCTCAGGGCGCGAGCATGGGGGTACTTGCAGTGGCCGAGCACGGCGACTGGTTTCCCCGATTGCTGCTGGTCGAAGGGGGTTACGAAAATTGGTCAGGGGCACTCGCGAAACGTTATGCAAGCACGGGCGGGCGTCGTGTTCTATTCGTTTGCGGCACCGAGCATTGTCGTAATCTCGCTCAGCTCAGCGTATTCATTCTGAGACGCAATGGTGTGACGGCTGAGTTGCGTGTTGCCGTGGGCGCGGGGCACCGTCCGGATGGCCCGGTCACCGACAAGGTGCGTGAAGGTCTTATTTGGTTACTCGACGAAAGCCCGGAGCTAGCGCTCGTTCGCGCGGCACTGACCGCCGCGCCCGAAAGGCAGACAGGCGACACGTACGCGCCATCTGTAGCGACGCCAAATAGGTAGCGCCGACAGACAGGGCCAGCCGCCTTCTGCGGGCATAGGTTTGGCGCTTGATGGTCGTCGATTGCGCGCGGAGCATTACTGGGGTAATGTAAGCTGATGGTACTCGCGTCCTCCAAGTTGACAGCACAAGGCCAAATCTCTGTGCCGGCGGAAGTCC
>CAZCNI010000143.1:0-5983 GCA_964499765.1 uncultured Polyangiaceae bacterium | reverse complement strand
GCGAAGTTTGACCGAGCACCGGAGCGGAACATCCTTGGGGATTTGAGCACCGGAGCGCAGGGCAAACGCAGCCAGCGGACGAGATCGGCGGGCGTCACTCCAAGGGGCGATGAATGCTTAGTGCCATTGAGAGGCATGTGTCGGGCACGCTGGAACCAATGCTAGGTCGTCATAGCGACTGCATTGTTGGCCCATGGGTACGTGGTTCACTCCAGGGACTTCCTGGGGTCGTCTTTGTTGGCGGGCGTAAACGCTACGGGGCTTGCCACTCGACGATATCGTCAACGACCAGATGGCCCCAGGAACCAGTACCCGTGTCTTCGATGACATAGTGAGCGCGTTGGCCTTTGTATTGCGAGACATTCCAGACTCGCTGACCCATCCAGTCAGTGTCGCACCCGGTGGCAGTACGCACGGGCTGGTTCCCGATCACCAGCTGTATGCGCTCAGTCGCTGGCGATTGGCCACCGCCCACCTTGAGTGAGATCATATCACCCTTGATCTCGAACTCTGGCGAGACCAAGCGACCCTCGGATGCATCTTCATCGGTTGCAGCGAAGGTGTTAACGTAGCTCCCGTCCCTGCCGAGCGGGTATTCTTGCGCTGGCCGCAAGCCATCGATCACCCATTGTGCCGCCTGACCCTGCGCCTGCCAGCGAGGCTCGGCCGAGTCAAAGCCCAATCTGCTGAGAACCTTGTAGCCCAATTGCGAAAGGTCACGTGTCTCTAGCAGGACAGCCTCAAGCCCAGCGAGCGATGGGTCTGCGAGTACGGCAGCTTGAACCACGCGAACCCTTCGCAGCTCGTCGCTGTTTCTCGAAAAGTAATACTCACGCATCTGCCACAAGTCGCAAGCCAACACGTCTGCGGCTCTGCGCGATAGCAACGGCAATTGTGCGTCGAGATAGTTCCCGAAGTTCTGGACCCCACTGCCCCTGGGTAACTCGGCGATCACTTTTGGATCGTACCTAACCAGGTTGAAACGCCCTCCGCCAACGGATACGGGAGTCAAGTGCGCATAGGACGTCGGGTAAACGGGGATCTCTGACAGATCGCTGTTCGACTCGACGACGAGGCCCGCTGATGCCACTTTCTCGTGTCCTGGCCGTCCACGCTTGCCGATCGGCAGGTGCGCCACGCTACGACTGGACAGGCCACGCATGTCGAAAATGGGCAACTTTGAATAGTAGCCCGACATGCCAATGCACCAGATGGCCATCTTCGGTAGATACCCGCGTGCGGTGAGTTGTTGGTACAGGCTGCGACCGATGACGTATCCGTAGGCGTTCACGTCCATGGTCGCGAAGTCTTTGACGTTAACCCAGGACCGCTCATCCGCAACGCCGTGGTAGAGTTCACCCGACTTGATAACGGTAATCGGCAGAGCAATCACCGTCGTGGGCAGCACCAAACACACAGCAGAGCGCCAATGGTTCTTCGATACCAGCCAACGATACCCGGCATCGACCAGCAGCAGCCAGACGGGAATTGCCGGTACGAAGAAACGACCTAGCATGAAGTCGCCACCGACCTTGGCAACGTACACCAGATACACGGGAAGCAAGATCAGCGCATAGCGCCCAATCAACGACTTTCGAACTTGAAACGCTCCCAGCAGGCCGAGCGGCATCGAGAGCCAGAAGCCAGCACCAACCATGGTGATGAGCAGGTATTTGATGCCCTGTTCGAAATACACCTTGTCCGCTGACTTGGCGTAAAAAGTGTTGGGCATCAGGTCGCCGTAATACGACCAGCGCCAAAGGAAATAGGGCACGAACAGCACGACGAAAGGTGCCAGAAAGTAGAGCAGGTCTTTGCGCCGTGAACGGTCGAGCAGGAGCGCGAGAGCTAGGGCCGCATAGAAAATGCCGTGATCGGGATGGGTCATGGCAGCCGCAACACCCGCGATGCCGCCAACCATGGGGTGACCCGAATCAACCCGTTCGATCGCTAGCGTAACTAGCATCGCAGCAAACATGGTTTCGATGCAGGCGGTGGCAAACGAAGCCATCGTGTAGTTGGCTGCCACCAGGACCGTCGCGATACCGATCAGTACTGGCGCTGCTCGGAGCCGCCGCCCCAATCGTTCGACGAGCAGTATCAGCACGGCGAAACTCGCCAGATTAAGCAGAATCGTGATTTTCCCAGGATCACCCTTGAACCAGATCACGATCGCAGCAATTATGGTCCATAGAAAATCCGTGTACCCTTCGACACGCTCGCCGGGGTTGTAGACAAGACCATGACCGTTCGCGAGATTCTCTGCATACCTGAACGAGATGTATGCGTCATCTGATGCCCAGAGCAGCGACCAAGCCCAAACCATTGCGGCGATCAGGGTCGTGACCAAGAGGCCACAATGCAGATAGGTCCGTACCCGATTCGGCAATTGACGGATGCTCGGCAGGCAGAGCATCACGGCCACCCACGCGGTCATCAGCCATATCAGCTGCACACTCTTGAACTCGTCGAAGAACCTTTGGCAAAGCTCGCTAATGATGGACTCGAGCATCTCGGGGTAGACCTCGCCGGAGCCTAGACCATCCCCGTGTGGGCGCAAGGCCCAGCTGGGGAGGAATTGGGCAACTAGCCGCGCGGCTGGGGATTTGCGCCTGAATCCAGAACGTCTCGAACGCGTTTGGCAAGTTGTTCCAACGTATACGGCTTGGCGATGAACTCGATTCCTTCGTCGAGCATACCGTGGTGAATCATTACATCACCAGTATACCCCGAAGTATACAGGACTTTCATCGATGGACGCAATGCGCGCAGGTTCTGAGCTAAGACACGACCATTGATGCCCGGCATGACCACATCGGTGATCAGCAGATGGAACTCCTCGCGGATCTCGCCTGCAGCCATCATCGCCTCACCGCCGTTGGCGTAAGCATGGACCCGGTAGCCCTGCCGCTTGAGCAAGCGCACGGCAACCTCACGGACCATATACTCGTCTTCGACCAAAATGATGGTCTCGCCGCCCCGCAGTAGCCGCGTCAATTGACGGTCCTGCAGACTCTCGGGCTCGGCATCCGTCCGCGGCAAGTAGATCTTGAACGTAGTTCCGCGTAGCGGCTCAGAGAAGACGTCAATCACACCTCCATTCTGAGCGACGACGCCGTAGACAGTGGACAGGCCGAGACCCGTCCCTTTGCCCTGTTCCTTGGTGGTAAAGAAGGGCTCGAACAGGTGCGCCTTGATGTCTTCATCCATGCCGCAACCATCGTCCGTAATGGCCAACATTACAAACTCGCCTGGCTGCGCCAAGCCCCGGTCGCGACAGAATGCCTCATCGAGAGTCACGTTGGCTGTCTCCAATGTCAAGCACCCGCCATCAGGCATAGCGTCACGCGCATTGACGGCAAGATTGACGATGACTTGCTCGACTTGCCCAGGATCGACACGCACTTGAGCCAGGGTCGCCGAAAGGCTCGCTCGCAGCTCGATGTCTTCTCCAAGCAGCCGCGTCAACATCTTGTGCAGCCGCTCGACGAGGGTGTTGAGATTCAGGACCCGAGGATCGATGACTTGCTTGCGAGAAAAGGCCAGCAATTGGCGCGTAAGTGCCGCAGCCGAGTCTACGGCGCGACTGATTTCAGTCATCGACTCGTACAGCGGATCTTGGGTCTGCAGGTCCAACATCGCAAAAGACACGTTGCCGCTGATTACGGTGAGCAGGTTGTTGAAGTCATGGGCAACTCCGCCAGCAAGCCGCCCAATCGACTCCATTTTCTGTGCCTGCCTGAGGCTCGCGGCCAGCTTTGCGTTCTCCTCATCGACCTTTCTACGCTTGGTGATGTCCACGAGCATACCGATGAACCGCTCGACTTTTCCTTGCTCATTGAAGTACGGGTAGCTTACGTCTTCCACCAAGGCATATGCGCCATCCTGGCGCTGGTATCGGTATTCGATTCTAAACCTTTCGCCCTGGGTTTGGGACTGCGCAAGCTGGTTGCGCACACGCTCGACGTCATCAGGGTGTACGCGTTGCATCCATTGCAATAAGCCGCCCTGCATGTCCTTTGACGCATAGCCGAGCATTTGCTCGAAACCTCCCCCCCAGATGACCGATCCGTGCAAGTCACAGTCGTAGACGACATTCCCTGCAGCCAGCGTCAATAGATCGTAACGCCGCCGCCATTCGAGTGTCTCCAGTTCCGATTGGCGTCGGCGACTGATATCGCGTACCGCGAGAATTACCCCTCCTATCGTCGGGTCGTCAACCAGATTAGTCCCAGAGGCCTCGACCCAAAGCACCGTGCCATCGCGATGTATCTGGCGGAACGCGAGGACGATAACCCTATCTTTGCTTTCGAGCAGTCCTTTCAGTGCCGAGCGTACCCATGCCACGTCATCCGCATGCATGAACGAATAGGCGCTCCTACCGACCAAGTCGTGAGCAACGTAGCCGAGCATGGGCGTACAGGCGGGGCTCACGAAGCTCACTGTGCCGTCGGGATCCAGGATCAGCAGCATGTCGTTGACGTTCTGAATCATCAAACGAAAACGGTGTTCCTTTTCTGCCAGCACTTCTTCAGCACGTTTGCGTTCAGTCACATCTGTATTGGTTCCGCTCATCAGCAGCGCTCGCCCGTTGGCGTCACGTTCCACTACATTGCCGCGACCCAGGATCCAGCACCAGCTGCCGTCAGCGTGACGCATTCGATATTCCGCTTCATATCCGTTGCTTTGGGATGAGTCACTGGCCGCTTCGAGGCTTTCGAGCGTTGGCCGAACGTCGTCCGGATGACACAAATAGCTGAACGTTTCGGCCGTCATGGGCAATTGCTGGTCTTGGTAACCCAGCATCGAATACCAACGCGGGCTAAAGTAGCGCTCGCCGGTCTGCAGATTGTGCTCCCAAATCGCATCTGCCGTGGCAGAGAATGCGAACGAGAGGCGCCTCTCGTTCTCTTGCAGTTCTCTTTCCGCATGTTTGCGCTCATCGATATCGTGAACCGAGGCAATGATACGGATGTTGCCCCCAATTGACGCCGCACGCAGCGACACCTCCGACCAGAACAGTTCGCCATCTTGCCGTCGCGATCGCCAGTCGAACTTGCGCGGGCCTTGCTCGATCGCGAGCCTCAAATGCTCATTCGCCTCAGCGCCAGTATACGGGGGCACCCCGGCACTGAACACATAGGGGTCGCCGTCGATGAGCGATTCGCGCTCGCAGCGAAACATGCGCAAGGCGCCCAGATTCACGTCGAGAACACGACCATGCTCATCGTGAATGAAGATCGCGTCACTGGTGGCATCGAAGATCTGTCGATAGAACTCTTCGCGCTCTTGGGCCAGTAGTGATTCTGTTACGTCGCGAACCAACCCGACAATCACGACGGATTCGTTCAAGTCGCGCACGGATTGCAGCTTGACGTCGACCCACTTTCCAGACGTCGTCAGCTGCCCCCGCAGTGAGCCTTGGCGCTCCCCCTCGCTTAGTGCCTGCAAGGTAGAATTTACCGTGGATAAACGCGTTGCGGAGAACAGCTGACCCAACGTCAGTTTGCCGAGTTCAACTGGAGTCAGATTCACGAGAACGTGCATTCGCCGATTCGCGAACAAAAATCGACCGCCGGCGTCAACCTTGAAAATGCCGTCATCCACTGAATCGAGGATGCTCTTGAAACCCCGTTCTTCGAACGCCGCTCGCTCCGAAGATTCTGACTCGAACTTGGAGATGAATAGCAGTGCTGGTTCGCCTTGCCACCGGAGCTTTTGAATGATCGACGTCAAGGGTCGCGTCCGACCCCAAGCATCGAAGAACCGATTGGAAATCGGTAGGGACCTCACTTCCGACGAATGCATGAACGCTTCGAGCCGCTCGTTGACCGCAGGCAGATCTTCGGGGTGAATGAATGGATTGTCTACGTTGGGAAATTCGAAGTCGGCAGCAAACCGGCCTGTTTGTTCCTCGAAGGCCTTGTTGACCCACAGCATGGTGCCGGCGGGATTCCACACGAAGACGAGGTCCTCGATCATA
>CAZCNI010000142.1:0-5993 GCA_964499765.1 uncultured Polyangiaceae bacterium | reverse complement strand
CTCTGCTGCTGCCTCTGCTGCTGCCTCTGCTGCTGCCTCTGCTGCTGCCTCTGCTACTGCAGCGCAACGAGCTTCAATTCGCCGTCAACCACCCGCAGCTGCGCCGTGGTTCCACCGACGAGAGCACCGCCGAGGATCTGTTCGGCAAGTGGGGCTTCGACACAGCGCGCCACGGTGCGTTTCATCGGGCGCGCGCCGAGGGTGATATCGTAGCCGCCGTTGTCCAGGAGCCAATCGATGGCTTGCTCGTCGAGCTTCAGCTCGATGCGCCGATCGGCGAGGGCTTGCGCCGTGCGCTCGAGTAGGCGCCGGGCGACTTCGCGCACTTCTTCGCGGGAGAGTGGTTCAAAAACCAAGACTTCGTCGATGCGGTTGTATAGCTCGGGGCTCAGGCGAGCGCGGGCAGCCGCGATAACGCCGGATTCGGCTTCGCGCGATGTGGGGACGTTTTGTTCGGCGCCAAAACCCACGCGACGCTTGGTGCGCGCTGCCGTGTGTTCGCTGCCCAGGTTCGAGGTCATCAGAATCACGGTGTTGGTGAAATCTACGGTGCGACCGCGGCCGTCTGTCATGCGGCCTTCGTCGAACAGGGACAGGAATGACTGCAGCACGTCAGGGTGCGCTTTCTCGACCTCGTCGAGCAGCACGATCTGATACGGCCGGCGACGAACCGCTTCGGTCAATTGCCCACCCGCGTCGTGACCAACGTAACCCGGGGGCGCGCCAATGAGACGCGCCACACTGTGGGACTCGGAGTACTCGGCCATGTCGATGCGCGTCATGGCGGTGTCGGCATGAAAGAGCGTGGCGGCAAGTGCCTTGGCAGTCTCGGTCTTGCCAACGCCGGTTGGACCGAGCAAAAGGAAGGTTCCCAGCGGGCGCTTGGAGCCCAAGCCCGCGGCATTTCTGCGTAGAATGCGGGCAATTTTCTCAATCGCGATCTCGTGTCCAACGACCTTTTCCGCGATCAGGTATTCGAGTTTCAGATACCGCTGAGTGTCGGTTTCCGTGAGCCGCTCAATCGGCATGTCGGCAATCGAGGCAACGACTTCGGCGACTGCCTCCCGCGTAACACTGCGCTCAGAGCGACGCCGCGCGCGCGCGCCGGCTAGGTCCAGTACGGACACGGCTTTGTCGGGCAATTGACGGCCCGGCAAGTAGCGCACGGTCCATCGAATGCAGTCGGCAAGAGCATCCGGTTCGTAGCTGATGCCGTGGTGCTCACCGAGCCGCTCGGCAACGGCCTCGAGTATGTACTTGGCATCCGTTGGACTCGATTCTTCGACTTCCACCACCGAGAACCGGCGCACTAGTGCTGGATCGGCGTCAATGGTGCGCTGATAGCCTTCGAATGTGGTGGCGCCGATGCAGGGCAATTCGCCGCGCGCTAGCGCGAGTTTGAGCTCACCACCCAGTTCTTCAGCCGCGTCTCCAGTGAACAGCTGGTGAATCTCGTCGAAGAAAACCACCACCCGCCCGGCTGCGCGCTTGACCTCTTGGTGCAGCGCAACCATGCGTTGCGCCAAGGCGCCGCGCACGCCCGTGCCGGCAACGAATTCCGGGATCGAGATCTCGATGATGATGCGGTCGTCAGCGCTGTTCGCACCAGCGGTTTCTACGAGTCGCTGGGCGAGGCCGCGCACAACGCTGGTCTTGCCAACGCCCGCATGACCCACGAGCACCGGGTTGTTTCCGTGTCGCTTGGCAAGCACGTCGAGCAGGTTCTCGATTTCGCGTTCGCGACCAACTACTGGATCGAGCTCGCCGCGCGCGGCCATGACGCTCAGGTGGATCCCGAACGTCGTGAGTGTGGGAAACTGCTTTGGATCGAGCAGCTCGCTGCTCGCGTGCTGTTTTTTGACGCGCCGGGGACTGATGCGCACCGGCTCGGGCGCGGGCTTTTTCGAGTCCACGCGAGCGTGGTGCGCGGGCGAAGGAGCTTTGGCTGCAGGCTCCTTGGGCTCACGCGGGGTCATGATCGGGATGATCTGCGCGCGCCGCTCGCGATTGCCCGGGTGCGGGTCGCGGGGCACCTCTCGTGCTTGGGTCGCACCAAACAAAGGAATCGTTACACCGGGTGGGATGCGAGCTGCAGGCGCCACATTGACTTCGCTACGCAGTGCCATGCGCCGCTGGCCCACCCAGCCGAGGCCTATGTGCATGGCTGCTGCACGCAGGTGCGTCGGGTCAACGCGTTGGTTCATCAACGCGCGGCGCGCCGCTGTATTGCCTTCGCCGAGCAGAGCCACCAGCACGTGGATCGCGCTCGAACGATCCTCATTCATGCTCGCGGCCACTTCCGACGCTCGCGAGAAGACGCGTTCCAGTGAATCTTTGTGCGGATCGGTGCGAATGGTGGCTGCCATCAGCCCATCCGCTGTCACACCGCGGTCCACCAATAGATCCGCCGCAGGCCCAGAGCGCAACGCAACTGCCAGCAACAAATGCAAGGTGGACGAAGGTTCGTTGTGCCGTCGCGATAGCTCTTCCGCAACGCGCCTGAGTTCAACGGCTTCATGGCCAGGTTTTGGGCAGGCTCTCGTCTTCATCGTGCACCGAAGTCGGGTGCCCGCAAGATGCCTGAGTTCAACGATCTTCACCAGCTATGGGCGGGAACCGCAAAGAACTTGGCCCACCCTCGTCCCGTGCGGCAGTCTGTGGCGGGGCAACTTTTCTTTATGTTCTGCACCCACCGAGAATCGGGTTGCGCCTCATTCACGCCGCTCGAAAGGCCCATTCCTCAAATCATGACCCGGTTGGGATTGCGCAGGAAGTCGGAAGATGGAAGGGCGGAAGGATCTCATCCTAAAATATGAACCCTTCCGATGACGCCGAGGAATGGTTGATTCACTGCACATGCGCGAGCGTCGCGCCACTGTTCAGCTCGATAACACGCGTACCGCGGCTAGTGCGTAGTCCAATCCAAGGTTGCGTCGGGTGAATCACGATCTCGGCTTCGCGAATGTCCGCTTCCGCGGCGTTCGCTTCATTGTCAGAGGTGGCCATCAGTGACTGCTCGAAGTGCTGGTGCCCCTCGCTGTCGAGCACCACAAGGCTCAGTTGCTTGGCTTGGGCGTGACTCTGGTCAATTCGAATGACTGCAATGTGTTCACCGCGCACCGCGATGTCGAGCGGTGTCCAAGGCAGGCCAATCAGGGCCAACCGTTTGGGTGGCTCCACCAGCCACCATTTCTCGAGTGTGCTGTCGTTACGAGCCAGCCACGCTTGGTCTGTGCGCGGCCCGGGCAGCACCCGCCAAACCGGTGCGCCTTTTGTGCACTTGCCGATCAACCTTGGGCGACTGCGCGTGTACGTCTGCCACAACTGGTCCGAGGCCTGGCACGCGTAACTACCATCAATCAGCTCGGCGCACAGTCCCTGCTTGAGCTCCGGTATTTCGTACGCCCGATCGGGCAGCCACACGGATGAGATACCCGGTTTGCTGCTAAACGAGTAGCTTGACCATCGCCCCGTGTTGGTGTCGAGTGCATCGAACTGACCTAGTATCCCCGCGTTACCGAACAAGACTTCTTGCGGCAGCAAAAGAACATTGCGTTGGGTTTCTGGTTGTTTGGCGTCCGGGCGAATCACGAAGGTACTGGTTACCCCAACACCAAGCACACTCGTGTCAGCCAGCGGAACTAGTAGGTGTTGACCTTGCACGGTGAAGCGCACGGGTTTGCTTTTGCCCAAGGGGTCCAGCGCAATGACCTCGGAAGCCAGCGTCGTGTAAAGCCGATTGCCCGCGAACGTGAGCTTTTGCAATGAAACCGCACGGGGTGTCCATTTCAAAGCTCGGTCGCGAAGTTCTCCCAATTGGTGCCGCACCCATGGATCCGCCGTCGGCAAAGGCGCCGCACTGGGCTGCGCAGAAGGAACTTTGAGTTGGGCAGGGTGGCTACTTGGCAGCGGAGGTTCGTCTGCCCGTTGGCATGCGACTGCCGCTGGCAGTGCGGCAAACACTATGCACAATGCTCGGGCAATGCTACGATCTGACCGGATATGCTTCGCGCACCTCATTGGATACTGGGCTTGCTCATGGTGACCGGGTGTCAACACTTTGATCGCGCCAGCGAGTGTCGCGCAATCGCACAGAGCGTCAATCCCGAGCTAAAGACGCTTGCGGAAACAATCGGCAAGCGTAGCCCGTTCTCCCGCGAAGAATACCGCAACGCGGCCGCGAAGTACGCTCAGAGTGCCAAGCAACTCCAGAACCTGTTCCCGCGAGACGCGGACCTAGCTCGACTAACGCGAGAGCTCCGGGACAACATGCTCGCTTTGAGCAGGTCATGTGACCGATTTGCAGCCGCTGAAATGGGCCAAGGACCCTGGGTCGACCCGAACGCGGCGCACGATCTCGAGAACCTCGGGAGTCGCCATCACAGCCTCGTTACCGCAGTCGACCGACATTGCGTTGAGTAGTGGCAACCTAGCCAGTAGTCGCAGAAGCAGAAGCAGCCCCACCATCGCACGCAACCGGAGCGGAGCGGATTCGGCCTGCTGTAGCGGTATGCCGCCACTCCGCGCTTCGTTCGGATTGCCTCCAATGCAGGTTCGTAATAGCTTCGTTACAGCCTCGTTCGCAACGAGGCTGTAACGACGTAATATCGAGGCAATATAGAAGAAGTGCCGGAGGAGGCAAGGAGGATGGCCAAAGCGTGGCCGCCGCAGCAAGCAGCAAGCAGCCCACCGCGGCCCTTGCGGGCCGATTTTAGATCGGAACTAACAGGGATATTCCGTCGACAACGAAGCTGTTAGTTAGGAGCGGCTAAGCCAACAGCTTGTCGAGAATCTCTACGGACGCAGTTGAACGATTCAGCGTGTAGAGGTGAATACCCGGCGCGCCGCCCGCAAGGAGCTCCTGACATTGCGCAACGGCATGTGCGACACCGACGGCACGAACTGCTTCTGAATCCTCTTGCACGGCTTCCAACTGATTCAACAACGTTGTCGGAATGCGTGCACCGCACGTTGCCGTGAATCGTTTGATCTGTGACACGTTCGTGATCGGCATGATGCCAGGCAGCACCGGCACTGAAAGCCCTTCCCCGCGCAGTTGCTTGACGAAAGCAAAGTAGTCGCGATCACCAAAGAACAACTGCGTGATGATGAAGTTTGCCCCCGCGCGCACCTTGTTGACTAGGTAGGTAAGGTCCGTACGAGAGTCGGGAGACTCGGGGTGTTTCTCGGGGTAACCGGCAACGCCAATACAGAGCTCTGGGTGCTGCTCACGAATGAATGCCACGAGCTCGTCACCATGGGCAAACCCACCGGCCACGACCTGGAACTGCTCTTGCCCCTTGGGCGGGTCGCCGCGCAGCGCGAGCACGTTGTTGATGTCTGCTTGTGCCAACTGATCGAGGATCTGCGCGATTTCGTCACGCGTCGAGCCCACGCACGTTAGGTGTGCCATTGTCTCGATCCCAGTTTCGGCCTTAATGCGGCGAACCAAGTCGAGCGTCATCCGTCGCGTACTGCCCCCAGCGCCATACGTAACCGACACATACGCGGGGTGATACGAGCGAAGGGCTGCCACGGTTTCAAACAGACGAGCAAGCCCCTCGTCGTCCCGGGGAGGGAAGAATTCGAAAGAGAACGTCGAGCTGCGAGTCGCGAGGATATCCGTGATCTTCATGCCACAAGGCGTGTTTAGCAGCAGGCCCGATTCAATGGCAAGCAATTGTGGGCTAAACTCGGCAAATGGCGCAACTCACCACGCCGACTTCGGCCGGCACAAGCCCGATTGACAGGACTGCACACCGGTGGTTCCGCAGTCAGAGTCAAGAACACAAGGCGTAGCGCAGATCATCTGGCTCGAGTTGCCGTTGTCAGTGCATGTCAGATCTCCCTGGCAAGTCTGCGTGGTCGAGCCGCCACTGTTCGAGCACATGCTCGTTGCCATGCACGGCATCCCCACGGTGCCGCAAGTGCCAAGCGACAGCGCCTGCCATTCAATGGCGAAAAAGTTGGCGTAGCGGCACAGTATGCCGCTT